>DATHJP010000443.1:0-4067 GCA_035489695.1 Terriglobales bacterium | reverse complement strand
GACACCACTGCGATCATTTCCACCAACAGCGATCTCGGTCGTGTTCTCAAAAGTATGAGTGGACCGCTGCTGGTTCCGGCAAAGACAGCCGGTCAGTAGTCCTCCCGTCTAAGGAAGTTTTGTTTGGCGGGTAAAAATCCTATCTTGCCGGTGCTTCTCCTGAGCGGGCGGTAGCAGGAACACAGACGTGGAAGTCTGTGTGGCACACAGGCGAGCACGCCTGTGTGCCGGTTGAGTGGACCGATACTAACTGACGCGCGAATTACTCGGATTCCCGATGAAGCCTTCGCTTTCCAAGTGAAGGATAATTTCCTGGGCCGCCTCATCGGGAGCGAGTTCAGCCGTATTGATGGTGATGTCCGCATCGGTCGGTTCTTCGTAGGGATCCGAGATACCGGTAAACTCCTTGATAATGCCCGCTCGCGCTTTGGCGTAGAGACCTTTGCGATCGCGTTCTTCGCAAACTTCAACCGGAGTGGAGAGGTGCACCATGATGAATCCACCCACGGTGCAATCATGGCGCGCACTTCTTTTCGCATGGCGTCGTACGGCGCGATCGGGGCACAGATGGCGATGCCCCGATTTTTGGTGATCTCGGAAGCGACGTACCCAATGCGTCGGATGTTGAGGTCGCGATGTTCGCGGGAAAAACCAAGCTCGGAAGAGAGATGCTTGCGGACCAGATCGCCGTCAAAAAGCGTAACCGGCCTGCCCCCGATTTCGAGAAGTTTGATCAGCAGGACGTTGGCGATGGTTGATTTGCCGGCGCCGGATAAGCCAGTGAAAAAAACGGTGAACCCCTGTTGGTGGCGAGGCGGGAAGCTTCGCCGTAGTTCCTGTATGACTTCGGAATAAGTAAACCAGTACGGGATAAGGCGTCCTTCATTGAGCCGCTGGCGTAATTCCGTGCCTGAAAGGTTCAGGACCCGGGCGTCGCGCGGAACTTCATCCTCCGGCAGGTACTTGGCCTTGTCCTCCACATAAACCATGTTGTGGAAGGGAACCATCGTCACCCCGATCTCCGCTTCGTGTTTTTGGAACAATTCCTGAGCTGCATACGGATCGTAGAAGGCCTTTCCGTTGGCATCCTTCCCCGGCCCGGCATGATCGCGACCGATGATCATGTGTGAACATCCGCAGTTCTTTCGGATAAGAGCGTGCCAAATAGCCTCTCGCGGTCCCGCCATGCGCATAGCCAGCGGTAGGAGGGCAAGCTTGGCGGTGCCACGCGGATACTTCGTCAGAACTACTTGGTAACACCGGACTCGCGTGAAATAATCGACGTCACCCGGCTTTGTCAGTCCCACTGCAGGATGAATGAGCAAGCTTGCTTCAGCCTGTTTGCATGCGCGGAAGGTCAATTCAACATGGGCCCGATGCATCGGATTGCGCGTCTGGAAGGAGACAATTCGGCGCCAGCCTTGCCGAGCAAATTGCTGCCGCAATTCAGAAGGCGACAAACGCAATGTTTTGAAATCATAGCTGGAAGGCCGCTGCACACCCTCAAGCCGGCCTCCGACATAGCATGGATTCGATTTGTTAAGCAAATGGTCGACGCCCGGATGGGCGGGACTGGTGGTGCTGAATACCGCTTGCGCTTCCTGGCGGCGATCAGGTTTCCACACTTCTTCGACGTGCAACAGTGCCAGCATCACTCCTTCGGGATCCCGAAGAGCAATTTTGCTGCGTCCAGCAGTGAGCGATTTCGCAAAGTCCTCGCTTACATCAAGCGCAATTGGAATGGGCCAAAGAATACCTGACGCCAGTCGCATCTCTCTGCAAACGCGTTCGTAATCGGCCTTGGTCATAAAGCCGCGCAAAGGCGAAAAACCTCCGTTGAGGAGAAGCTCAAGATCACAGAGCTGTCGGGGCGTTAAGTCCCAGGACAGCAGTCCCTTTGACTCAGTCTTGATCTCCGCTCTTCGCTCAGGGCCGACGTAAAGGTCGACAAGCTCGCCGCCGTGGGCAACGGGAAGGTGACCAGCGGAAGTGCGTTCCAAAGTATCAACCGTTTCGCCGTCGTGCATTTATTTCGCGCAAAGGCGGAACTCTAGTTGAGGCACAGTCCGAAGCAAGATTTGTCTCAGAGAAGACTGCATGGGCTTGGCAGTGAAGAAAGTTTTGTACCGGAGGCAAAGGGATCGCCGACTTTCAGGATTTCTGCCTCAGTCGCAGATCCTTTTCGGTCGGGGCGGCTGATCTCTGGATTTTTCCTGTTGGCTCCCTAATATATCATCCCTGTCTTCTGACATCCGATCTCGGAAACGTCCTCGTAGTTCAGCGGACAGAACGGAGGTTTCCTAAAGACGAAAGTGGCGTTTCATCAGACTTCCTCAGCAGTCGTCTCAACTACGCAAACTACCTCTTGCTGGTAGCTTGCACTGGAAGCGTGTTATCTCACGTCATCAGGAGTCTGCCCATTTTTATGCAGCCGGGTGACACAAAAACGGGCAAATGTTCTGTTAGCCGAAACGGCGAAGGGCAAAAACGTAGTTACTCGCGGGCAGCAGACCATGGAACGCGTTTCTTCAACGTTCCGGATCTCACTTCGTCGGTGAAGCAGCGTCCTTTGGCGCGAAGGAGGCCACGATTTGCTCGAAGCGCGGATCGCCGTGCAGCGAGTCTCTCAAAGTTCTAAAAGCGCAAAGTTCCGTTGTGAGCTTTGAACCGAAGGTGCTTTTCAGTTGCTGTTTTGCGTTAGTATGCTGCAATTTACGCAAAACTGTGGAGGCTGGAAACAATGAAAATATCAAAATTCCTATTATCGGTTCTCGTAGCGTTTGCCACTGTCGCATTGATTGCGCCGCAGCAAGTCGAGGCGATTATCGTTGACGGTAGAGTCGGTGGGCAAACTGTGTTGTCGGGAAGCGGCACCATCACCGAAAGCAACCCAATTAACAGCAACGGAATTAACAGCAACGGAATTCACGAGCTTGACTTCAACGGCCAATTTTTCCCGCACGGGCCATTGTCCGTGACTGGCGCAACAGATGACTTCATCCCCATCCTGGGCTCGCAAGCTAATTTCGACCTGGCAATCCGATGGACTGGCAGCGGCTCATCAGTGACCCTTCTCGATGTCTTGCCCGGCGTTGGGGGGCCCGCTTGGAACGCTCCGATCGCCGGCGCCAACGGTTTTGCCACTGGTACGCTTTTTAGCTTGAAGTCAGTCACGTTCGACGAAGATAGCCTGACGTTGATTGGCATGGGAACGACGCAGTTGATAAGCGGCGATCCATTAGTTCTGAAGCACTCCCCTGCCAGGATAGTAATTCAGGGAACTGGCCAAGATTTCACGTACAACCTTACTGTTGTCACGACTGCACTTCCAGAGGGCGGGTCAGGACTTGGCCTCCTCGCAATTGGCTTAGTTGCCTTGGGTGCGGTGGAAGGCTTGCGCAGAAAAACCGCGGCCCGGCAAATAGGTACGCATAGGCAAACGCGAAGTTAAGCGGGGTAGCCGATCAGTTACCCGCCCTGGCGGGTAGGCCTCTGCGGATAACGCAGATTAAGAATTAGATCCATCCCTCGTAGTCGGTGTAAGCCTGTGGTCAGCGCAGCGAATCCATCCGCATGCTCATTGCGGCAGCGTCACCTTGAACTCGATCTTCGCCAGTTGCTCCGGGCCCTTGCTAATCTTGCGCAGGAACGCCAGCCAGCGTGGGTCGGCGTGGATCTTGTCGAACAGGTTATCCGTCACGATCTCGCCGAGACCGCCGTCGCCGTACTCGACCGCCTTATCGAGCCACTCGAACGCCTTATCGGCCTCGCCGCGGTAGGCGTAGACGGAGGCAATGTTGGAGGGCCCGTCCTTCTCGTACTTCGCGATCAGCGCGGCGAGCGCGGCGTCTGAGTCGGCCCTGCGCCCGAGCGCGTGGTAGGCCATCGGCAGGCCGATCATCTTGTAGATCTCGCTCGTCTCCTGCTCGCTCTCCGCCAGCGCGCCCTTCGCATCGCCCTTGAGCAGCAGCGCTACGCCGAGCTGGCAGTGGGCGCCTCCATTGCTTGGGCTCAAGCTCAGCACGGTGCGGAACGACGCGATCGCCGCGTCGAGCCGGCCGGCCATG
>DATHJP010000442.1:0-11443 GCA_035489695.1 Terriglobales bacterium | reverse complement strand
CTTTCCGACTCCAGGTAGCCCGGCGAACGCAACTCTCGACTACTCGATTTACTTGCCAATTTCGTTCTCGCCTGGATATGACATTCACAACAGACTCCCGTACGCAGAGCACTACGACCTTTCAATCGAGCGGGAGTTGTCTCCAAACACTGTGTTGACGTTGTCGTACGTGGGAACCCAAGGTCATCGCTTGATCTCACAATACGATGCGACTCCCGGAAATCCCGCGCTGTGCCTCCAATTGCGGCAGCAAGGTGCCACGCCGTTTTGTGATTCTTTTGGGGAGAACACAACCTACACTCTTCCCAGCGGCGCACAGGTGTTCGGCACGCGTGACAAACTCAATTCCGTGTTTACGGCGCCGCCCAACTTTGGCGACAACAATAGTTTCACAGTCAATATTGCCAACTCGAACTACAATTCGGGACAGGTGACCTTGGAGCGAAAGGCCGCTGACATGACCTTCCTGGCGGCATACACATACTCCAAAGCAATCGACAATTCCTCCGGCTTCAACCAATGGGTCAATTTTTCGAATCCGAGGCTCTCTCGCTCACTCGCGTCTTTCGACGTCACCCACAACTTTGTATTCAGTTACAGCTGGGACCTTCCCTTCAACCGGGCCTTCCCGGGTGCGCCCAAACGCCTGACGCAGGGCTGGAACTTATCCGGCATAACCCGTTTCACCGGCGGGTTGCCGGTCGCGATCAGCCAGAATGGAGATGATGTCTCTCTTTTTGGCAGTGGGAACACAGATGTGCCGAACATTGTAGGCAAGATTCACATTCAGGATCCCCGCAACCCGGATCACACCTTTTTCAACCGAGATGCATTCGAGTCAGGACCGGTGGGAGCGTTCGGCAACTCCAGTCGGCAGTTCTTCCACGGCCCCGGAATCAACAACTTCGATATCGGTCTGATGAAGAGGACCGCTATTACGGAATCTACAGCCTTTGAAATGCGGGTAGAGTTCTTTAACGTCTTCAATCACACCCAATTCAATAACCCGGACGGCAATTTCAGCATCTTCGGCGATCAGATGGGCGTGGTAACCTCGGCGAAGGACCCGCGCATCGGGCAGATCAGCGCGAAATTCTACTTTTAAGCTGCGTCGTTTCACGTGGGACAAGCGAGAATGCTTGTCCCGCCTCCGCCCAGGTCGGCCCGCATGAACTAATTCCCGGGAAACGCATGATCCGCCTGGGTGCTCTGGTAGGCTGTAAGGTAATGATGTTCTGGCTGCTTGCCGTCCTCCTCTTCACAGCGCCGTCCCCGGCTCAAACCGCTGCAAGTTACGCCCACCAGGCCGTCAAGCTTTCTCAAAAGAAATCCTGGGACCAGGCCATCGCGAACTACAAGAAAGCCTTGGCACTCGAACCGAACGATCCGCTCACGCATTACAACCTAGCGCTCACACTGAAAAAAAAAGGCGACCTTGGGCAGGCGGTTGAAGAGTTCGAGGCCACACTAAGGCTTAAGCCGAACTGGGCCGATGCACACTATGGTTTAGGCGCGACCTGGTACGATCTGCACGACCCTGCCGCCGCACTTAAGGAACTACGCACAGCCGTAGATTTGGATCCAGCAAACGCGGGCGCGCATCGCTTCCTAGCGCGCGTCTACTTGCCGCAGAACGATGCTTCGGCCGCTGAAGCAGAGATGCGGCGGGCACTCGCCTTGAAGCCATCCGCGGAGATACATTTCGAGATGGGGCTGATTGAAGGACAACTGAGTAAGCTAGACGACGCCGTGGTCGAGTTCCGTCGCGCCCTCCAGCTGAATCCACGCTCCGCACAAGCACACCTGATGCTGGGCGTGACACTCCGCCGCAAAGGCGACCAGGTTGGCGCGTTGTCCCAATTCCGCAAGGCTGTTGAACTCGATCCCAAAGATCCGGAAGCGCAGACTGACCTCGGTATGGGACTCAAAGCTGCGGGTGACCTGACTGGCGCGATCGTTGCCTTTCGCAGGGCGATTGCGCTGAAACCTGATTTTGAAAAGGCACGCTACAACTTGGGTATCGCTTTACGTGCTCAGGGGGAAACTGGCGCAGCACAGAAAGAATTGAACGAGCTGAATGCGCTGCACGCATTTCGGGCGCGGCTCGCGCAAGCGAAATCTCTTACCCTCCAGGGAGTGGATGCACTCAAGCAGCAGAAGCTCGATGACGCTCAGGCGCTGTTTCAGAAGGCCATCGAGCAAGGTCCCGAGCTGCCGACCGGCTATTACTATCTGGGCATGACGTGGGAGCGCAAACACGACGTTTCCCGTGCTCTTGCGGAGTATCAGAAAGCGCTTGAACTGAAACCCGACTACGCGCAAGCTCATTCCAGCCTCGGCCTGCTCTATTGGAATCGGAACGATCATTCAAGAGCGCTGGAAGAATTTCGACAGGCGGTGATGTCCGATCCTGATCTGCCGGAGCCGCATTACAACCTCGGCCTCGCGCTGGCGCAATCCGGACGTTTAGACGAAGCCACTCGCGAGTTGAAGGAAGCTGTCAGTCTCGATCCCAAATACACCGACGCACGGATCCAATTGGGATTGGTTTTGAGCCAGAACAACGACACTGCTGGCGCCGCCAATGTTTTCCGAGAACTGGTGCGGCGTGATCCCAACTTCGCGGAAGCTCACAACAATCTTGGGTTGGTGCTGTTGCAGTCCGGCGATGCGCCCAAGGCACGAGCAGAGTTCAGTGAGGCCATACGTCTCAAACCTCGCTATGCCGAAGCACACTATAATCTTGCGCTGGCCCTTCATCAGGAAGGAAAGGAGGCGGAATCGCGCGCTGAGTTCGAGCAAGCGTTTGAGATCGCGCCGGAGTTGAGAAATGTGCCCCGCCCGTAAAGAATGACTGTCACAAAAAATCTCGTTACTGATACTTCTGACGCCTCCGGCCGCGGTTGCAGAAGAAGCGATGTGCGAAGTTGCATCGACCCACAGCCGCTTTTTCCATCCCTCGCGCCGCGCAGCGCCGGAACTGAATACTGATCCACACTCTGCAACCTGGTCACATGCTGCGTCTGCCTGGATCAAGAAAGACTGTACGCACTCGCCGATGACACGAGAAAGGAAACCGAGTCCCCGAACTACCTTGATCTCGCGTTAGCAAACTATTCGTTTATGGTCTTGAAGCTTTTTAACGATAAGCGTGCTCTTGCTGCTGCTGCTGCCGAGCAGGCGGCAACTGCGATTCGCCACGCCATCGCAGATCATGGGAAGGCGCGCATTATTGCTGCGACCGGCGCTTCTCAATTCGAGTTTCTCGAAGCTTTGACCAGTCTTTCCGGCATCGATTGGAAAAAAGTCGAGATGTTCCACCTGGATGAATACATCGGACTGCCCGCGTCGCATCCTGCGAGCTTTAGAAATTATCTTCAGGAGCGTTTGATTCGAAAAACCGGAATCATTCATCACCATCTGCTCAATGGTGAGGGAGATCCGGCCGAAGCAATTCGTCGCACCGGCCTGGCACTGCGTGAAGCGCCAGTCGATGTCGCTTTTGTTGGAATCGGAGAGAACGGACATCTCGCTTTCAACGATCCTCCCGCCGACTTCGAAACCGAGGAAGAATATTTGATCGTTACCCTGGATGAAGCCTGCCGGCGTCAGCAGCTTGGGGAAGGATGGTTCCCAACCGTGGACGACGTACCGCGCCGAGCAATTTCCATGAGTGTGCGCCAAATTCTAAAAGCCAAGGAGATTATCTGCATCGTGCCCGATGCTAGGAAAGCAAAGGCAGTCAAATCGTGCTTTGAAGGAGAGATCAGCCCACTGGCCCCAGCGTCGATCCTGCGCACGCATCCCAACACCACGGTGTATTTGGATCAAGATTCTGCAGCGCTGTTAAGTCCCGCTGTAATGCCTTCCGCTTCATAACAGAATCAGACAGGTGATCCTCGCGGGGCGAAGCTTCAAACTCCCTTTCGCCATCCAGGATCGTTATCAGCCTTCACGTCAATCGCAATGGATCCATCAGAATTTAGCGGTTGCTCACAAGCCCAAGCTACGCGCTTCTTCACACTTGGTCGAATTTCAAGCTGAGCAGAAAGATTGATTTTCCCAGTGAAGTCTTTGGGAAGCAGAAAAGACGCTTGGCGAATGCCACCTCCGTACGGCTGCCCCGGATCCAACGCACCCCGCAGTTTCAATTTTCCATCAGGACTTTCGAGGTGCAGCCATAGCACTCCCGGAACTCCGGCGACGCCGCGATTAGAAACGCCGACGATCAATTCGGTGGTCCCATATCGCTTGCGCTGCCACACCCAAGACGGCCGCAGCCTGTATCCGATACTGGTCCGCAGACGCTCAAATCCGCGGGGATAGACTTCGTTGTAATGCCGGAGATTATCGCCTTCCGTCCACAGCGACCAATAGTTGGCTTTCAGGTCGAGGACGTGAAGCATGTAATTCTCCAGAACATTGATGCCCGCAGAATCTTTTTTCAGTTTCTCGGCGTCATACTGACGAAAATATCCGTCTTCCAGGATGGCTGCGAGCCACGGTGGCCGATTCGCGAGTTCTTCGATCTGGATGGGTTCCTCAACAATAATGCTGTCCGAACGAAGCCACGCTCCGGCGCGCACGGCCATATCAATCACAGTGCGATTGCCTACGTTGCTGATGTCAGGCTGAGTATTCACTGCAATGGGAGTCTTCTTCCATGTATCCAGCTGCCGCGCAGTCATGGCGACGAAGGTTTGCTCCGCGGTCACGTAATCCGGAAATGGGTTCGGGTACTTGCTGGTGTGGCCTTCGCCCCAGAATCCATACTGCATCAGGTCCACCCACTCTACCAGGGGATTACCTTCGAACTGTTGCGCCAGCAGATCGTTTAATTCAGCGAACGCTTTTTGGAATTCAGGATGGTCGTATCTGGGCTCGATGTATTCCGCGTCGCCGTGGCCTGGAATTCGCCCAATTTTCACCAGCGGAACGCGATCGCGCAGAAATGCTGGAAGCGCCAGTTGCTCTGGTTGAAAGGAAGTATTTGAGAGCTGCACGCGGAAGGCTACGCGAAGCCCTTTGCGTTTGGCGGCATCGAGAGTAAGTCCCCAGACTGGATCAAGGTCGAGCCTTCCGGGTCGTGATTGCACGTTGCGCCAATCGCAACGGATGTACAGAACATCGACAAACGGCAAGCTCGACATCTTCTCGACGTGTTGCTCCAGCGTCTCCCGTCCGGCCCTGGCTGCGAGTGACGGACCACTTTCTTCCCACGCATACCCCACCAGGCCCAGCCCAGGATTGCGAAGGGGCCGTTCGGATGGCGTAGTGAAAAGCACGGTTTGCCATCCCTGATCCTGATCGATATCAAACGGGCCTTGATTGAGTCGCTCCCTTACCGGCGGGCCGGAACCGAATTCGTATCCTTGCCACAGGTGCGCCGGTACATCGCCGGCTGCGGCCACGCCTGGTAGCAATACTGCACCCTTGAGGAGATCTCTTCGATTCATAGTTCCCCGTCATTTCTCGAAACTCAAAACCGTACAGAAGGAAAACGAAACAATCAAACCGCCTTCCCGCTCGGCAATACTGAAAACGATAAGCTATCAGGGTTGCGATATAATTGTCGTTTACTTTTTATATATTTCTGTTATTTTCTTTCGGAAACTGGAAAGGCAGTATCAAGGGAAATGCCGACCCTATCGTTAGCCGAACCAGAGTGGCTGCGGACGCTTTCAAAAAGCCAACCCAAAGCAGAAGAATTGCTGGCCAAGCCGGCCGAGGAGCAGCGCCGGCTCGGATATTTCCACACTCTGCGAGAGATCGGCCAGCAACCCGCGACCTGGATGCAAACCTGCTCCCTGATGCTCTCCTGCGCTCCCATCCTGAAAGAGAGTCTGGAGGGAATTGCGAGTCTCGTTCTCACCGGATCAGGCAGCTCGGAGTATGCCGGCGATTGCGTGCGCCTGGCTCTGGGAAATGAGCTAAGAGTCACTACCCAGGCCATTGGTGGCGGGATTCTGCTGACCGATGGAAGTAAAGCGCTTCCGGTGGGAAGGCCGGGATTGATGGTTTCGCTCGCGCGGTCCGGAGACAGCCCGGAGAGCGGTGGCGCTCTGTCCCTCATGCTTTCGCTCGAACCCGAAATCCGGCACTTGGTGCTGACCTGCAACCAGGCCGGCAACCTCGCCAAAACCTATCAGGATCATCCCCGCGTCCATGTCATCACCATGGATGAGGATACCAACGATCAAAGCCTGGTAATGACCAGTAGTTTCACCAACCTGGTGCTTGCGGCACGTTTTCTGGGACTACTAGACGAGCCGGAAACCTACCGCACCATCTGCGAGAGGTTAAGCAAGATCGGCAGCCGATTGCTCAATACGTATTTTGATACTTTGGCACGCGTGGCCGGAGTACGTTTTCAGCGTGCTGGTTTTCTGGGGAGCGGGTCACGTTTCGGTGCGGCCCGGGAAGCTGCACTGAAAATGTCGGAGATGACGGCCGGCCGCGTTACGACGCTCTGCGAGACCTATCTTGGCCTGCGCCATGGTCCAATGAGCTACGTACACAAAGACACGTTGATTGTGTGTTTCTTCTCTTCCGATCCCACCGTCCGAGCCTATGAAGCAGATCTTCTGCGCGAATTGGATCAGAAAGAACTCGGACTCTTAAAGGTCATTGTTGGTGAGAACGTTCCCAAGGAATTGGTCCGCGCCAACGACGTGGTTATCGAATGCCCAGGCTTGCGCGAACTGGGCGATCAGAATGCTCCCATCATCGATGCAGTGGTCGGCCAACTACTCGGTTTCTTCCGCTGTTTGGATGAAGGGCTGCGTCCCGATTCGCCGTCGGAGGACGGAATCATCAACCGCGTGGTGCAGAGCTTTACGCTTCATCAACCTCGAGGGTAACAGCTCGGACTTTACTTGTTTCAAGTAGCGGCCGCGCTTGCGTTTCATTTCTGATTCTTTGTTATTGGGTATTCTTTGTTTGCTTTTATTTTCGCGCTGTGGTAAAAATCCGGGCGACAAAAAATCACAAGGCGGGGGCTGTATGAACTTCCAAAACCGGTTCCGGTGTTTGGCATTGCTGGCGTTGTGTCTGGGATGCGCCCAGATGGTATTCGCGCAGGGAACAGACCTGGGCACCATCCGCGGCTTGGTCACAGATCCGAGTGGCGCGGTCATTCCGAACGCCAAGGTCGCGATTGTCGACCTCGGAACCAACACCTCGCGTGAAACCGCGACCAATGCTCGGGGCGAGTACCAAATGTTCGGCTTAAGATCCGGCAGCTATAAAGTAACGGTTTCTGCTCCCGGATGGACGACGCAGGATGTTACCGGCGTGGTTCTCAACGGCAGCGACGTAGTCAGCGCCAATGCGACGCTGAGGGTCGCGGGTACTCAGCAAGCTGTCGTCGTCACCGCCGAAGCGCCCACCATCAACACCGAAGACCAGACCATCAGCGACACCATTACCAGTAAGGCGGTGATCGATCTTCCCCGCGACAGCCGCAACGTTTACTCATTTTTATATCTAAACCCGAACATTACACAGGCGGGAACCGATGGCTCCTTCAAATTCTTAGGGGCACAAAGCTATGGCGCGAGCTTTTCTCTGGATGGCCAGCGTTCGAATGGAGGAATTTTCGGCGAACCAACCTCCAGCCAGCCGTCGTTGGAAGCCGTAGACGACATCAATGTCCTCTCCCAGGACTTCAGCGCTGAGTATGCTGGAATTGCGAACATTCGCGTCACCACCAAACGCGGAGGCTCGGGCTATCACGGTTCACTTTTCTACAACAACAAGAATTCCGCTCTGGCCGCGTGGACGGTACAAGACAAAATCGGCCAATTCAACTTTGCGCCCACGCCATTTCAAAGCAAATATCCCAATCCTTTTTTCAACATTACGGACCTCGGTGCTTCCATCGGTGGCCCAATTCCGAAGCTGGGAAAGACCTGGTTCTTCGCCGCTTATGAACGGGATTGGACTGTCTCGCCAGTGAACGTGGCCTCCAGCTTACTTCCGCACCCGACCTTGTGGACAGGCGACTTTTCGCTGGTCGATGATTCTGCCAAACCTACTGTGCCGTCAGACATTCTCGCAATGATGACGGCCCAGGAGATTGCGACCAATACCGTCGGTGGCCTGGGCCAACAGTTCATCCAAATTCCGTCACGCTTTTTGAATCCAACGGTTCAGAACCTGATCAACACCTACTTTCCAAAAATCGGCATCACAGCGCCTATCGACTCATCGACTGGGCAGGTTCCGGATTATCAAACTCTACTGTCGGGAAGATCGGTGCAGGATTTAGGCACTCTTCGTGTCGACCACGACTTCAGCGAGAAAGACCATTTTTACATCACATACAACGCAGCTGGCCAGACGATTGCCAACACTCAGGTGCAAGCGCCTTATACCGGGCTCGGGTTAACGCAAAATGACCGCCGGAACGACACGATTTCTGCCTCCTACACCCGAGTTATCAGCAACAACCTGGTAAACGAAGTGCGCGGCGGTCTCAATTTCCAAAAACTGCGCCGCCACAGCAACACGACCTTGGGAACCTTCCTTTCCAGCATCGGGTTCGATCAATCGGACATTGATGCCTACGCCGCAGTGGTGGGGGCACCCGAGCTTCAGACTCATGGCCATCCCGCTATCAGTTTCAGCGGTGCCTTCGCGACCTTCCAAAACGGCGGGCGGAACACCGACCGGCCTCTGGACCAAAACCTGTTCACGTTTGGCGACACTCTCACCTGGGTTTTTGGCAAACACAATTTCAAGATGGGCGCCGATTTCGTGCGGAATGCCGCAGTCGATGGCTTTGCTGTCAACCGGGGCAATCCGCGTGGGTTGATAAATTATACCGGCGGCAATACTGATCCCTTCGCGAATTTTCTTCTGGGTGAGCCCGCAACCAGCGTGCTTTATATCAATGCGCCCCGTCCCCCGATGGATGTCTACAACTGGGAACAGGGCTATTTCTTCCAGGATGATTGGAAGGTCAACACGCGTCTCACATTAAACTTGGGCTTGCGTTATGAGTTGGTCACTCCGTTTATTGAGAATAACGATCTGCTTACCAATTTTGATCCTAACTATGTCGATCCAACCACCGGAGTGAGAGGGCGATTCATCGTTCCTTCCGATAAGACCCTTCCGTTCCTGGATACCCGAATTCTGACTTTGCTACCGGTAGTGACAGCCAGCCAATCAGGACTGGGTATTGGCCGTGGTCTGGTTCGAACTGACAAAAATAACTTCGCGCCCAGGATTGGGTTCGCTCTCAGACTTGGCGACAAGTCCGTGGTGCGAGGCGGCTATGGTTTTTACTTTCCCACTTCGGCTGCTCAGGGCATTCGCGACCCTATCGCTACTAACCCTTTTAATCAGTCGCTGACTAAGAAAGCTGGGACAGATCCAAATACGGGTGATCCCCTGCCTCTTCTGGGCTGGCCGGGATTTCAGCATGGCTTCAGTCCGTTCACTGGAGGCGTCGTTACCAAGGGATTTAATGGTTTACCCTCCATCAACGCCGTGCCGTTCGGTTTGCAACAGCCGCGTATTCAGCAATACAACGCGACTTATGAACGCGAGATCGCGCGCGACAGTTCCATCCGTTTTTCGTATCTGGGCAGTACGTTGAGCGGATTGATTGGGGGCGTCGATTTGAATGAGATTCCTCCTAGCGATGTTCCGTTCGGCACAACCACAGGAGATGGAACAACTCCCTGTGACCCAATTCTTAATGGCGACTGTGATTTTTCGCCTGCAGACTTGGCTCGTCAGCCCTTTCCAGGACTGGGAGACTTTTTGGCTAGTTATGGAAACTTTGGCCACGGCCGTACCAATGCATTCCAGACACAGTTCGAACATCGCTATTCCCACGGCCTGTTATTGAACCTTTCGTATACTCTGCTCGACCAGAAATCTACCGGTCTGGACACCGGAAATTCCAGTCTTGGCGGCATCGTCTACAACGCATTCCAACCCAATCACGATTACGGGCAGGAATCCTTCATCTCCCGCAATCGCTTTGTCGCCTACGGAGTCTACGACCTCCCGGTAGGGCACGGCCGACAGTTCGGCTCATCGATGTCGGGTTGGGCGAACGCAATCTTGGGAGGCTGGCAGACCAGCTTTAACATGTTCGCAAAAAGTGGGACAGGTTTCACGCCCTTCTGGATCTGCGACAATTGTGGCCCTGAAGCGCCCGGCAATATTGGTGTCACCTCACTCGATGCTGTCGGGGATTTCAACGCGAACTCGTATCGCGGAGTCGTAACTGGCAATTTCAACCAAAGAAACGGCAATCAGATCTGGAATCCAGATGCGTTCGCGCTCCCATCCACCGGGGCAGACGTGTTCGATAATCCCCAAGTCGCAAAGAGAAATCTATTGCACGGTCCCGGCACTTGGGGCGTCAATCTTGGCGTGCATAAGGATTTCAGGTTCGGCGACCGTCTAACCGCCACGCTTGGCGCGGATATTGACAATCTGTTTAATCATCCGCTGTTTTCGCCCGACAGTGATTACGGCGGTGGCGGTGGCCCCTTCTCCCTACTAGGAGATTTTAGCGTCAGCGTTGATCCAAACACGTTGAAAGTATTCATTGACCCTAACAACGTAAACCGTAATACAGACTTCGGAAAATTGATCAATACCTTCACTCAGGAAGGCGTGGATAGCCGGCGCACGGTGCGGCTGCGGCTCAGGATTACGTTCTAGCGTCAGGGTGTCAGGTCTCAGGGTCCGGTCTCGAGGCCGCAGATGTTTAACGAAGTTTCGCGGTTTGAGTGCGCACGATGAACCAACGCCTGAAGCTAGAGAGCGAGACACCTGTGGCCAGACACCCGAGACCGGACACCTAGACCCCAACTGACTGAGCAGACACATTCCGTGCACCACGTTCCAACCACCCTTCGTCTTCTGACAGAAAAAGATGTGCCTGCCGCCACGGAACTCTCTACACAGGCGGGATGGAGCCAGACGCCCGAAGACTGGCGCATGTTAATGCGACTTGACGCCAAAGGATGTTTCGGCGTCGAAGTCGAAGGCCGGCTGGTCGCGACCACCACTCTGCTGTGCTATGGGCAGGCTCTGGCATGGGTTGGGATGGTGCTGACCAGAATTGAGTCGCGGGGACGCGGCTTTGCACGGAATCTTCTCACAACCGCGCTCGCCCGCGCTGACCAGCTTGGCATTGCAACCGTGAAATTGGATGCGACCGAGCAAGGCCAACCGGTATATGAAAAACTAGGTTTTCGCGCCGAGCAGCCTGTGCAGCGCTGGTTTCGCGAGGCCTCCTCTCAAGCGGCAGCACAAACCGCTCCCCAAAAAACTCTCGGTCGCGCGTGTCTGGATCTGGATTCTGAGGCTTTTGGTGCGGATCGTTCGCAGTTATTAGTTGAACTGGGGAAGCGAAGCGCAATCTCCACGAAGCCTGGAGCATATTTGTTTTCCAGGCCCGGCCGAGTTGCTGACT
>DATHJP010000441.1:0-24525 GCA_035489695.1 Terriglobales bacterium | reverse complement strand
ACCTTATCGAAATAACGCAGCCGATAGCTGTAGTCCACCGGTTCCATCTGAGCGCCGTTGTACGCACCTTCCTGGCCAGCCCGCAGCACGGAATAACTAATATCGCTGGCAAGAATTTCAACTTTCCAGGGTGAAGGAATCAACGGCTTGGGGAAAGGCATCTCCATTGGGAAGGGATTGCGAAGATAGTGGTATGCCAAGCCGTCCGCTACCAGCATCGCAATGGTGTAAGGTTCCTGGCCGGTGGAGCAACCCGCGCTCCATATGCGAACAGAATAATCGCGGCGCTCCTGTTTCCGGCGAAGCAGATCATCCAGGATGTATTTGTGAAATAACTCGAGTTGCGCTTTGTTCCGGAAGAAGCTGGTCTCGTTGACGGTAAGGTTTTCCAGCAGGCGGGCTAGTTCCTGCTTGCCTTCGTGACTGATCAGCAGCCGATAGTAGCTATAGAAGGAATCCAGTTGGCATTCCTTCAGTCGGCGTTGCAGACGGTCCTGCAGAAAATGGGTGCGGCGTTCGTCGAAATGCATGCCGCATTCCTGATAGATAAGGGCCTGCAAGAGCTTCAGCTCGGCTTGGGTGAGTTGGACCGACATGCCCGATATGCCCAGCGTGCTCATGAGTTCTCTTTCGTCCCTTGCCAACTTCGAAAAATGCTATTTCGCCGCTGCGCTGCGAGCATTGGTCGCAGGTGGCTGTTCTTCAACATCCGCAACCGCTTGGTTTGGTCCGCTGTACTCGAGCAACTTCGCCATGTCCAACAACACAATCAGTCGCCCCTTGTACTTGCCGAGCCCGGTGACACAATTTAATCGGCCTTCCGTGAACACTTGGGGGGCAGGTTCGACATCACTTTCGGGAATTTTGAGCACTTCGGAAGCAGAATCCACAATCAGCCCGGAAAGTCGTCCCTTGTGTTCGACCACTAGAATCCGGTGCTGTCTGGCCAGCGCAACTTTTTTCTGTCCAAAACGTTTGCGCAAATCAATGACCGAGACAATCTTGCCGCGCAGGTTGATGACTCCCTCGATGTAATCCGGCGCGTCCGGTACTGCCGTAATCTCGGGCACACGCACGATTTCATGCAAGGAAGTGATGGGCACGCCGTAGGTTTCGTGTCCTAGCTGAAAGCCGACAATGTGGAGTTCGCGATTCATGTTGGGTGCTGATCAGCCCCGAACCCCGGCAGCTGCCTGACGGGCACTGCCCTTGGCGCCTGTCTTCTCTTCGCGACGTCCGGTCAGCCGTTCAATCTGTTCCAGCGCGAATCGATCCATGGAATCCAACAGTCCCCGCGACATCTTTGACATCTGCTCGGCAGAAGCCGCTAATTCGGTGGAGCCGGAAGTTGTCTGCTGTACGAGTTCGCGCATGCGCTCCATGGCCTTGACTACGGCATGCGCGCCTGAGGCCTGTTCTTCTACCGCGGAATTGATCTCGTGAGTAATTTCATTGAGCCGGGTGGTGGCTCTGGCGATTTGCGAAGAGCCATGCGACTGCTGATTGGTAGCAGCCCCGATTTCCTGCGCGAACTTGTAAACTTCGGTGACGACGTTCGAGATTTTCCGTAGGGCCGCATTCAATTCCTGGCCAAGACCCAGCCCGTCGTTGACGATGCCGGTGCTGCGGTCCATGTTTTCTACGGCTTTGCGGGCTTCTTTTTGGATACTTTGAATTAGCTCGGAAATTTCTTTGGTGGATTGTGCCGATTTTTCCGCCAATTTCCTGACTTCATCGGCAACCACGGCAAAGCCCAAGCCATGCTCTCCGGCGCGGGCAGCTTCGATGGCGGCATTCAGGGCCAATAAATTAGTCTGCTCGGCCAGATCGTCAATTACCTCGATGATCTTTCCGATATCGTCGGCACGCTGGCCGAGCGCGTCGATAATTTCGCCGGACGAACGGATCGTAGTATTGATTCGATTCAGGCCATCCGTCGCCTTCTCCATGGTCGTAATGCCGCTGTGAACTTCTTCTCGTGAACGATTGGAGATATCAAGCAGTACTTTGGCGGTATCTGCGACCCGTTGAATAGAAGCCACCATCTGATCAATGGACGCCGACGTTTCGCTGACGCTCGAAGCCTGCACCTGGGTGCTTTTCACCATGTTTTGTACGTTGACACTCATCTCGTGCATGGTGCTGGTGACTTCGTCGATGGCGGATGCAGTCTGCAGGCTTATCTTGGCGGATTCGTCGGACGCCCCGGCCACCTGGCTGGAAGCGCTTGCTACTTGGGAAGCAGCATCGCGGACGTTGAAGACCAAATTTCGTAGTCCCTCGACCATGCGCACAAACGCATTGCCTAAGGTGTCATCTTTCGACCGGGGCTGCACTACGACGTTGAGGTTGCCGCCCGCGATAGCCTCCGAAACCGACGCCATCTCCTTGAGGTAAGTGACCATCTTGGTGAAGGTTCGGGCGAGTTCTCCGATTTCATCGCTGCGCTTGATGTCGATTACGTGATCCAGATCGCCAGCGTTGCCGATTTGCTGAGCCACCTTCATCAAGTTACGCAGCGGCTCGGTAATGGATTTGGAAGTGGAGTAGGCGATAACGACGCCCAAGGCGAGTGCGATCAAAGTGCTGGTCAGGGCTACCAGGATGGTGGCTGTCGCTGCATTGTCGTCAGACCTCCGACGATCGTCGAGCATCTTCTTGTTTTCTTGATCAGCCAAATCCAGGTATTCAGTGGCTGCTCTTACCCATGAGGAAGCATCTTTCTGCAGATAAAAAATTTGTAGCTCCGCGACGGTCGCATTGCCGGCGTCGACTTCTTTCCGCTTTTCCACCAGCGGCAAGGCGAACTCCCTGGCCCAGTTCTGCTCGGTTTGTTGTACGTGGTCCAAAGCGACGCGCTGCTGCTCCGAGTTTGATAACCCCCGGGTGCTCTGTAGTCTTTCGGAAAGAATTCGGAGGCCGTCGTTCATGCGGTCGACTTCGCGAGTGTCGCCGCTAAGCAGGTAATTGCTCAGATAAAGGCGGTTTTGCATGATCTGAAATTTGACCTTATCGGTGGCGTCGGCCAGGCTCAGCGCCTGCGAGGCTGCAGCTTTTGCGCTGTGCTCCCGTTGGACGGCTACCAGATTGATCAGGAACAGCACCAATACCATCGCCAGGATGGCGCCGAAGTTCATATAAAGTTTCTTGCCAATCGTCATCGCTGTTCCTCCGCGTGCGGATGTCTGTCAATCAGCTTTGCGCTCTTCACCGGTCCAGCCACCTCGATTTCTGCTGCCAACTGGCTGGTCATCTGCCTAGTTCCGGCCTGGTCGAAAAGACACACATCCTCCCGCCGTAACGCGGTTCTTTTAAGTGCAATGTCGTTGCCAGCGTTCGGCGCTTCAGTCGAAATTCGTCGGCGGGCTCTAACCGACTGCCAGTAAATAAGTTGCGAGTGGGACTTCGGGAGAATCAGCCCGGTGAAGCGGCCACGTTCCGTCTCATGGCCCCACTTCCCTCTCACTCTGAGACAGGTCGCCTAACTCTCGGGGATTTCCCAAGTCGGCACCTAGGGTGTTATTTGCTTGACTCAAATTGAGATTAGAAGCTAATTTCCTGTATATTCAAGTACTTGTAGTTTTCCGCACATTCTCAGGATCGGTCTGACCATGCGAGTTGGAGATACTAGCGTCCTCGAAGGAGCTTCACCCCGCTCGGATGAGGCCTTTCAAAGACTGCTACTTCAATTTTCGGCTGCCGCGGCACAGGGAATCGATGCCCCCACCCTGGTCGATCTCTTTTGCCGAGCTACACGGGAATTCTTTCAGGTGGACGGGACTTACTTCTGGAAGGTGGTTTCTTCCGACGAACTGGTCGGGACGGAAGCGAATGGCTTGCGGGCGGAATCGTTTCGGGGTAAGCGCCTGAAAGCCAGTCATAGCGCCGTGGCAATGGAGGCGGTTAGGCTGCGCAAGACAGTGTACGTGAATCGACTGGACCCCGTCCGCTACCCTGTGGCAGCAGAATTTCACGCCCGGTCCTTGATGGCGGCGCCGCTGGTGGTCTCGAGCGAAGTGATTGGTGCAGCAGTGTTTTTGCACGCCTCGGACCGAAACTTTTTCTCCGAGGATTTGGCCGCCAAAGCTACGATTCTCGCCGGTCAGCTGGGTAGCCTCCTTGAAGCCAATCGTTTCTCCCAGCTTTCCCGCGAAGAGCATCGGCGTGCAGAAATCCTGGTGGAAGTAGCTCAAGCGATCCATTCTGTGCCTGCCGCCGCTGCCGTGGTCGAGGCTGTGGCTGACCGTTTGCGGGTCTTGCTGCGCACTCGGCTGGTATGCATCCTCTTGCGCGAAGGAGCTGGGTTTGTCCTGCGTGCAGTATCGGCCGAGTCTTCCCAATTGGCGGGCGCCATCCGGGCTCGTCACGATCACAAGGGCCTCCACTTCGCGGCAGATCTGGCAATTAGGGCGGTCGCCGCGGGCGAGCCCATCAGCGTCGCCATCGATCCCACTAGACACTCCCTCGGGGACTTGGTACCAGCGGGGATGCTGATTGCGGCTCCATTCCGAACTTCGCTCACCCAGGGAGCGGTGCTGGTCTATCCTCGCGACGAAGGTGCTTTCAGCGGCGAAGACAAGTCGCTGGTTTCCGCGGTTGCAGGTTTTGGAGCGGTTGCCATTGCCAATGCGGAGCTGTACGCGACCGCCCGGGAACAGGCGCATGAGCTGCATCAGTTGTTGGACATTTCCTCCGAACTGGGTTCGATTGGCCATCTCGATGAATTCATGCAGCAATTCGTGCTTCGGGCCAGCGATTTCCTGGGGTTCAGCCGTGCTTTCATAGGACTGCTGGAAGACGGCGAGTTTCACCTGCGTTGGGGAACGGACAACGGGGTGACCGATCCCATGGATCACGAATTTCCTCAGGGCACCGCTCTTCGAGCTTTGATCAACAAAGAGGTTTTCTGGACAGACGATCCCAAAAAGGTCCCCGACGCGAACCTGGAAATGATTGCCAAGTTGAAGGTGCGGCAAATATTGGCCGTACCACTACAGGGCAGCGATGGCCAGGTGTTAGGGATGTTTGGCGTACTCGATCGGGTGGATCGGCAGGGAATTTCTCAGGAGGATATTCGCCGTGCCCAGGTTTTAGCAGCGCAGGCAGCCGTTGTCCTCGAAGTGACTCGCAATTTGGAGCTGTCAGAAGAGCATCGGCGCCGCGCCGAATCATTGATGGGCCTGGCCCTTGAACTGAATCCACTGCGCCGGCTTCCGGAGTTCGCCAAGGGTTTTGTGTCCCGCGCCGCTGATATGATGGGCGCGCGCGGCGCCGCCTTGGTGGTCAAGCAGGATTCGATCCTCGAAACCGCCATGTTGTGGTCCGCCAGCAGCGAGCTCCATCCGGAGATCCCGCTCTTGCGGCGTTTCAGTCACGCCGTAGGAGAAGCTTTATCTGAGCATCAGGACGTGATCGTATCGGCCTCAGCAACTGATCTTATCGGCCGGGAATTAGCCCAGGATTTGGAATGGAGTGACTGTATCCTGGTGCGGCTGCTCGGGGCGGGAGAAATGGTCGGGGTGCTTTGCCTTGCGGATCGCGGAAAGCCACTGACCACAAACGACCAGCAACTTCTGCAAGCCATTGCCGGTCACGCTTCGGTCGCACTGGAGAATGCCCGTCTGTTCACTCACATGGAACAGGCCAATCGACACTGGATCGAAATCTTCGATGCGATCAGCGATTTCATCGTGGCTCACGATGAAGCTGGAAATGTCCTGCGCGTAAACCGGTCACTGGCAAACTTCATCGGAGTGCGACCGCAGGAATTGATTGGGCTGAACATGTCTGCGCTGCTGGCGGTCGACAGCGCGCCAGTGAATGCCTGCCCCTTTTGCCGCATGGGGAGTGATGCTGCTGACGAGTATGTCCATCCTGTACTGGAGCGTACTTATCTCGTGTCCAGTTCGCGCGTGCCCGGCGCCGGCAATGAGGGGCCACAAGTTATTCATGTGCTGAAAGACATCACTGATCGGCGTGAGGCGGAACGTAGGTATCGCGAGCTATTTGACAACGTTCAAGAAGGGTTGTTTTTCGCCACCCCCGACGGCCGTTTCGTCGAAGTGAACGATGCGTTGGTACGCATGCTGGGCTATCGCAGCCGCGAAGAGTTGCTGCAAGTGGACATTCGCAACAAGGTTTATTCATCTGCAGAAAGGCACCAGGAATTTGCCGATCAGATGAATCAGCATGGCGTCGTGCGCAACCGCGAGGAAGCCTTCATTCGCCAGGACGGAACTTTGGTCCATGTTTTGATCAACGCCTTCGCCGTCCGCGACACTCAGGAGCGGATTCTGCAATACCGCGGTTTGATGCTGGATATCACCGGTCTCAAAAGTTTCCAGGCCGAGTTGCAGCGCGAACGCGATTTCTCGGGCAAAATCCTGAACAATACCCAGAGCTTGATCCTGGTAGTCGATACTGCGGGGTTGGTCAGCTACGGAAACCGTCGCTGGTATGACATGGGTTACGAGCAGCGGCAGTTGCTGGGAAAACCCCTGGAAGATTTGGTCGCAGCTCCACGACGCCATATCTTCACCGACGCTTTTAATGCAACCCTGGCGGGCAATCAGGTTGACAACCTGGACCTTCAAATCTTGCGCGGTGACGGACGAGTGGGCCAATTTTCGGTCAACCTGAGCCCGATGCGGGATGAGCAGGGCAACATCACTAGCCTGGTGGTGGTCATGACCGACATCACGGACGCGGCCACTCTCCAGTCCAAGTTGATGCATGCGGAGAAGATGGCCGCTGTAGGCCAGCTGGTTTCGGGTGTCGCTCACGAAGTCAATAACCCGCTTACCGCTATTCTGGGTTTTGCCGACTTACTCATGGAGAATAACGAGCTTCCGGAAAGTGCGCGCAAAGATCTGCGCGTCATCCTACAGGAGGCACAACGCACCAAGCAGATTGTCCAGAACCTGCTTAGCTTTGCCCGCCAGATGCCCCCACAACGTAAGCCGGTGCAGGTGAATAGCATTCTTCGTCGCACGGTTCAGCTTCGTTCCTATGACTTTCACAGCCATGGAGTGACAGTCATCGAGCACCTGGAGCAGGAGCTCCCTTACGTGATCGGAGATTCACATCAGCTGCAACAGGTGTTCCTCAATATTCTGAATAATGCCTGGGACGCTGTGCGTGAAACTGGCCGGCCGGCGCGGATCGAGATCATGACTTCCGGGCTGGGGAATGTTGTCGAGGTGTCGTTCAGGGATAATGGTCACGGGATCACCCATGCGGACCGCATTTTCGATCCATTCTTCACCACCAAAGAAGTGGGAAAGGGAACTGGCCTGGGCCTGAGCATCTGTTATGGGATCGTGCGGGAACACGGTGGAGAGATTCTCTGTCACAACAATGTGGACGACGAGGGAGCCACTTTCATCGTTCGCCTGCCCGCCTCATCGGAAACGGCCCCCATCGGGGTCGTCGCGGGAGTTATGCAATCATGACATCGCCTGTTGCCAAGCCGGCCGCCTTGCCGGTGCTGCTGATTGAAGACGAGCCTGCAGTGATGGCCTACGTCCGTGCCACTCTCGAACGCAATGGCTACTCGGTAGTGTGTGCTGAGTCCGGGGTGGAAGGTGTTCGAATACTGGAATCCGGAGAATTTCTGGGTGTGGTTTCCGATATGCGCACACCCGGAGGCATAGACGGCGCGGATGTACATGCCTGGATTTCGCAGCACCGTCCGGAGCTTGCGACACGAATTGTTTTCATCACTGGCGATATCGCCAACGAAGAAACTGTTTCCACCCTGCAACGAACGGGAGCACCCTGCCTGGAGAAGCCATTTGGGGTCCGGCAGTTCATTTCCGTCATCCAGAATGCTATGGGGAAAGCACTGTGAGTGATGACTTACGTATCCGCCTGCTGATTGTTGATGATGAGCAGAGCATTCGCAAGCTGTGCATGACTGTGGGGGAGGCTCTGGGTTTTGCTTGTATGGAAGCGGACAGCGGCGAGTCCGCCCTTGCCCTGCTCGAGGAACAACCCGCAAATATCATTCTGACTGACATGGTCATGCCCAACATGTCCGGTCTTGAGTTCCTGGAACGGGTGAAAAAGTTGCTTCCCCGCACTGAGGTCGCGGTGATGACGGGACACGGCTCGGTTGAAACCGCGGTGCAGGCCATGAAGCTCGGAGCTTACGATTACATCAGTAAGCCCTTTTCACCACTGGAGGAGTTACGTCTGTTTCTTCGGCGTATGGCGGAAAAGATACGCCTGGTGGAGGAAAATCAGTTTCTGCGCGAACGCATGGATACAGAAACCGAGCTGCACGGGATTGTCGGCGCCTCGGCCAAGATTCAGGATGTGTTGCGCATGATTTCGCGGTTGAAAGACACGCGCACTCCCGTTCTGATCGCAGGCGAGAGCGGTACCGGCAAGGAGTTGGTTGCCCGCGCCATTCATTTCCGCGGTCCCTTCGCCAACCGTCCATTCGTTGCCGTGGATTGTGGATCGCTGGTGCCGACGTTGATCGAGAGTGAACTTTTCGGATATGAAAAGGGCGCATTCACCGGCGCCTTGAAATCGAAGACCGGACTATTCCAATCGGCCAATGGGGGCACGATTTTTCTCGACGAAATCGGCGAACTGCCCCTGGAGCTGCAAGCCAAGTTGCTTCGAGTCTTGCAGGAAAAAGAAATACGGCCGGTAGGCAGCAACCAGAAAATGAAGGTCGATGTACGGGTAATTGCCGCTACCAACCGCGATCTCGAGGCCGAATATCGCAACGGCACTTTCCGCAAGGACCTCTACTTCCGGCTTAACGTCGTTACTGTCCACCTTCCATCTCTGCGCGAGCGGCGATCCGACATCCCCATGCTGGCGCATTGGTTTCTTGATCGTTACGCTCCTGGCGATGACATCCAGGTGACCACAGCAGCGATGAAGTGTCTACTGCAGTATGACTGGCCCGGCAACGTGCGGGAGCTAGAGAACTCTATCGAACGCGCGGTCGCCCTGGGTGATCGCAGGACTATCGACATTAATGACCTGCCCCCCACCATTGCATCGGCAGCCTCGTCCTCAGATGTAGGTTTGGAATTGGCGGCCGCCTCAAGTCTTACCTCTACCGACCTGGAGGATATTGAACGCGCCACTATTCAGCGAGTTTTCGAACAGGTGAAGGGTGATAAAGCATTAGCGGGCAAGATGCTCGGTATCAGCCGTGCCACGCTTTATCGCAAGCTGAAGCGCTACAACATTGGCCCGCGCCAGGCACTGCCTGCACCCCCCACCAGTCAAGCTCTCCAATAACAATTCAGAATGTAAACCTCAAGAACGCTCGGCAAACCAGCGGGCGAAATGAGTTAAGGAATTGTGAGACAAGTCTCACTGTGAGACGTAGGTTGCTTCTGTCCGGATGAGGCTTGGCCTTGATCCTTTTGCTAATCAGTATCTTAGAGGCAACGCGGGGACTCAAATCTTTGGCTGCGCTCGTGCATTCCCTCTGTTGCCATGTGGTCGGAACAGCAGGTGCTATTCGGCCTGGATGCTTCGGTCTGCGGGCATCATGCGCCAAATCGAGGTCTCGTTGCCTAGAGAAGCCACAGCCCCTGGACGCTCTTCCCGCGAAAGCTCAACCGCCAAGCTGGCGAAGTTTTTTCCGGATTCGACTCCTCTTCGCATTGCGGTTTCATTGACTCGGGTGGCAGGGAAGGGCGGTCTTCTTAGCGAGAGCACGGTCATCGAATTTGGTACGCCGCACGAAGTACTCTTCGCTTCGACGTTGCCCCTGGAATTCGCCGACAAGCTGAGACTCCGCAATTCCGACGGTACCCTGGACGTCGAAGCTTGTGTTGTGGCTCTGCAATATAACGGGTCACGAACCGCAGTGGCTGCGCGGTTCACCCAAGAGGTTGCCAACTGGATCGTAAAACCATGAGCACGCTCCCAGAAGCCGACGAATTGGCCACGGAATGGCAACGCTTTCGCGTCTTATATCCGCTCTATTCCGCGCTCGGCCGGGAATTCGCAATCGAATTACCACCTTGCAGTGATTTGGAAGCCGGGTTGGAGATTCCGACGCAAGAGTCTGTCGAGCAGGCCCAGCAATGGTTTGCCGACATGGATCAGCACATTCAAGTCCATCAGTTGCGCCAGTTCTTGCAAACTACGACTCTGACTAGCGAGAACGGTTTACGCGCCATGCTTCATCATTATTTGAACAAGTTGCAGCGCAGCGGTTCTGATCGCGACAAGATCGACTTCCTGCTGGTTCAATTCTTTTCCCATTGCGCACCGTCTGGCCTGGAAGATGAAGATGTTGAAGTTGCGTACGTGGCCCAGGTCCTGGAACCTATTTTTAACACCGGCGACTTCAGCGCTCCTGCCTGGCTGGCGCCACTCGACGAGTATCTGCGCGCCGCGAACGATTGTCGCAATCTGAATGATCTGCTCTCCACGGGCATCCTGGATAAGGGAAGAAAACTAAAGGCAAGTGCAGGGGAAAAATACTTTGTGCCCGGAGCGATGGTGGCCTTCACGCGCTTCAGCTTTCTGATGCGGCGTGTTTTCTTTCGTCTGATGCATCAAGATCTCAATGTCATCCTGGATGGCCTGCGGGAACTGGAAATACGAGGCGTCAGCACCCTGGATTGTCGCCGGGCACAGTTTTCTGTCGACGAGCCCATTGCCCGCCTGCGCATGATCTGTCAATCGTGGAAGGTGATGTTTCACGCCGAATACTCCTCCGGGCACCCACTACGGATGTTGGTGGACCTTCGCGCAGTGATCAATGCGGCGTTAGCGCGAACCCCGGCGAGCGCCAGCGGCAAAACAGCGCGCCCTCGAACGAAGGCCGCCGCTGCTGGCTCGGCTAGCGGTTCGGAAGCGCCAGAGTTCGTGGTTTCCAATGACTCCCCTGATAGCAAGGATGACGGCAGCGCGTAGGCACTGCAATGCCGGCGGGAACGGAGAAGGAGAAACGTGGAGCGGTCTACAGTATTGATTATTTCGGATGATCCGGAATTCGCGCGCACCATCGTAGCCCGGTGGCAAAGCGAAAATAACATGCCGGCGTTCACCGTAATGAAAGGTGATCTCTGCCAGAAGCTGGACGCCGATAGTTTCGACGTAGCCATCGTGGGTGCCGTACGGCCGACGGTTCTTGCGGCTGTGCTCAAAGGGCTCGAACCCTTGACCAAGCCGGTGCTGTTTATATGGGACGGTGGCCAGTCCGGGGAAACGGTGCGGGCATCGCAACTTCGAGCCTTGGTCCTGCGTCAGCAAGAGGGCTGGCTGGATGCCCTGGTCCTGGTGGTATCGGAAGCATTGCGACATTGTGAGGTGCTGGCTCGCGCCTTACGCGCCGAAGAAGCCAATGTCTTACTGAAGCGCCAAGCCACATTGGGTCGCTACATTCTGGAAATGCGCCACAGCTTGAATAATGCGCTCACCTCCGTGTTGGGCAACTCCGAATTACTTTTGCTCGACTCAGAAACGATTTCCGCCGGCGCGCGTTCACAGATCGAAACCGTTCGCAACATGGCTTTACGTATGCACGAAATCCTGCAGCGCTTTTCTTCCCTGGAAAAAGAGCTGACCGTGATTGAGAGGCAGACCGAGAAGGCAAATACAGCAAAGTCACTAAAAGCGACCGCGACTACATAGCACCTGAGAGCTCGAACCCTCCCCCGATCTAAATTCTAGGCAGAAGCGCGTTTTGTCAGGGCGAGGAATGAGCGATGAACAAGCTTTCAACCACAGTGGCGATCCTGGAACACGAACTTTCTGAAATCCGTCTGATTTTGGAGCGCAAAACGGGTGTATTGCTCCGGACTCCCATTGAGCAACTTTCCGAAATTGTTGCCGAACATCTAGACCCCCGGCAGGCTTCCACTACACATCTGTTAGACCGGCTGCGCTCCTCTGATTCAGAGTGTGAAAGCCTGACCGAGCGATTGGTGGGCGGCGAGACCGGTTTCTTTCGTTCTCCCGCAGCCTTCGATTCCCTGTCCAAAGTCGTGATACCCGAGTTGCAGGCACGGAAAGCTGCGGAACATCCGCACAACCTTCGTGTCTGGAGCGCGGGGTGCGCTACCGGCGAAGAGCCTTATTCGATCGCTATGTCCGTTTGCGAGGCGGTGAACTGCAGCGCCGGCGCCTGGAAAGTCCACATTGTCGGCAGCGACATACGGCGGCACGCCCTGCAGGTGGCGGAACGCGGTCTTTACCCGCGGAGCGCCTTGCGACACGTCTCGCGTGAATTAGTGCAGACGTATTTCGCCAAAGTTGGCCAACATTTTCTGGTGAAGCCCAGGCTACGCAACCTGGTCACCTTTACGCCGATGAATCTCGCGGCACCCACCTATATTGGGAGATTCGATTGCATCTTCTGCATGGATGTGTTGCCGCATTTCTCCACCGCCCAACGCATCGCACTGGTACATCGGCTGCATCTCTATTTGGAACCTGGCGGTTACCTGTTCCTGGGACATGGGGAAAAAATTCCAGCGATGGACGTGACCTTCAACTATCACAAGAACGCGGATTACATTTTGTATCAGAAACCTCTGGCTGCGACCGCGAAGGCAGGACATTAACCGAAAGACCTGAGAACTGAGAACAAAGAACCAAGAACTGAGTAACTCAGCACCAAGAATTCAAAAACTTTCCATCACTCAGGCAAACAAGAATTCTTTGGTCCTCAATTCCTTGATAGTGTCTCTCAGCTTGGCTGCTTTTTCGAACTCGAATCGCTTGGCCGCTTCACGCATGTCGCTTTCAAGTTTGCCGATGTAAGTGTATAACTCTTCCTGAGACCTCAACTCCGGGATGCCGTCAGCTTCGATTGTCAGATCGGCATAGTCAGCTTCGATCACGCTAGCCAGGGACATTTCCAAGGGCCGCACGATGGACTCGGGCGTTATCCCGTTAGCCACGTTGTAGGCTTCCTGAATGGCGCGCCTGCGATCGGTTTCATCGATCGCCTTCTTCATCGAATCGGTCCTGACATCGGCATAAAGAATTGCCCGTCCGTTGAGATTGCGCGCGCAACGCCCGATGGTTTGGATCAGCGATCCACTGGAACGAAGGAATCCTTCTTTATCCGCATCGAGAACTGCCACCAGGGAAACCTCGGGCAGATCCAATCCTTCACGCAGCAGGTTGATCCCGATCAATACATCGAACTCACCTTTGCGCAGGTCACGCAGAATTTTCACGCGCTCCAAAGTCTCGATTTCGGAGTGCATGTAGCGGCACTTTACCCCAACTTCGCTGTAATACTCGGCCAGATCCTCGGCCATGCGTTTGGTGAGCGTCGTGACCAGGACTCTCTCGCCTCGCGAGACTCGCCCGCGAATTTCGTGTAGCAGGTCATCAATCTGTCCCTTCACGGGGCGCACTTCCACCGGCGGATCCACCAAGCCGGTGGGCCGGATGATCTGTTCCACGACAACTCCCGCCGATTTAGTCAACTCGTATGGTCCGGGAGTCGCCGAAACGTAAACAATCTGGTTCACCCGATGCTCGAACTCTTCAAAGGTTAAAGGCCGGTTGTCGAGCGCCGAGGGCATGCGGAAACCATATTCGACAAGCGTCTCCTTTCGCGAGCGGTCGCCATGATACATGCCGTGCAATTGCGGTATGGTCTGATGCGACTCGTCAATGAACATTAAGTAATCGCGCGGGAAATAATCCAGCAGCGTGGGTGGAGGCTCGCCCGGCAATCGTCCGGTAAAGTGCCGCGAATAGTTTTCGATGCCGTGACAATAGCCGACCGTCTTAATCATCTCCAAGTCATACATGGTGCGCTGGTGGACGCGCTGCGATTCAACCAATCGTCCTTGCTTTTCCAGTTCCACTTCCCACCACGCCAGCTCTTCCCGAATCGACTGCACCGCCGAAGCTCTGGTCTCCGGTTTCATTACGTAGTGCGTCTTGGGATAGATCGGCAGACGCATGTACTTTTGTTTCACAGTGCTGAATAAAGGATCAATTTGTGAGAGCGATTCAACCTCGTCTCCCCACAATTCGATTCGATAGGCCATATCGTCGTAGGTAGGAAAGACTTCGATTACGTCCCCGCGCACACGGAACGTACCGCGCCGGAAGTCGCCGTCCGTGCGCTCGTAGAGGATTTCCACCAGCTTGCGCGTGATGTCCTCTCGTTTGATCTTCTGCCCTTTTTCCAGAAACAGCAGCATCCCGTAATAAGCCTCGGGCGAACCCAACCCATAAATACAACTCACCGACGACACGATTAAACAATCACGACGCTCGAACAAAGAACGGGTTGCCGACAGGCGCAATCTGTCTAATTCATCATTGATCGTGGATTCTTTCTCGATGTACAAATCCGCCGCTGGAACGTAGGCTTCGGGCTGGTAGTAGTCGTAGTAAGAGACAAAATACTCCACCGCATTGTGCGGAAAGAAACTTTTGAACTCATGATAGAGCTGCGCCGCCAGAGTTTTATTGTGAGCCATGACGATGGTAGGCCGATTCACCCTCTCGATGAGCTTTGCCATCGTGTAGGTCTTGCCTGATCCAGTCACTCCCAGCAGAACTTGGTGCTGCTCCCGGTCAAACAGACCTCTGGTCAGGGATTCGATGGCGGTGGCCTGATCGCCACGAGGCTTGTAGTCACTGACTAATTTGAAGTCCATAGAAAAAAGGCAACGGCCTCAAGCTCAGGGGTTTAGGTGCCGGAGGGGTGCTGATTCCCGGCCACCCTTCACAGGAGCGCATTCCGTCGATTGGGCAACCCTTAATTATATCGCGACCGCAGCCGACACCCGTCCAGCACGGACAGCAGAAGGAGCACGGGAAATATGTATGCAAATTTAATTTCGGGTCGGCAGGAATCCTATAAAGCGGAGAGCTATGGAAGCTTGAAATTCACGATAATCTGGGTTTGAATCTCAACTGGTTCGTTGTTGAGGTAGTACGGCTTGTACTTCCATTGCTTGACCGCATCCACAGCGGCGCGTGACAGTTGGGGACTGCCACTCATCACCTTAACATTGGTGATGGCGCCGTCTTTGCTAATTGTCGCCTGAAGTTGCACCGGGCCTTGAACTCGCATCTGGCGCGCTTGCGCGGGATAGACGGGCTGAACTCGCTTAACCAGCAAACCTTCTGAGACGCCTTGCGAAACTTTCACAACCTGCGGAACAGCCGTCGGCATGTTTACCGGAGTCGCGCTCATAATTCCGCCGAGGGCCTTCGCATCTGCATTTTCAGTAACTGCGAGATCCGCGGGGGCGGGCGGTTGCAAGACTTCCTGCGTAGCTGATTTGCGAGCCGGCAAAACAGATGGCCCTTTTTTCACCACGATAGCTTCCGGTGTCGTCGCCGGAACTTCTTGAACGGTCAAGCCCACTTCATTACTCGCTGCAACCTCGTCACCCGTCGCAACGGCGCTCTTCCCTGCAGAAGGCTTCCCTTCAGAAGGTCTCCCTTCGGGGGCGGCCGCCGGTTGTTGTGGTTCTTGGATTTCACTCCCGCTCGACGAAGTCGCTTGATTGGGTGGAGTAGTGCTCGATGGCGCCGCAGGAGCACTAGCGGTTGCCGAGGGAGCAATCTCTGCCCGCGTGATCTGGTTCTCTACGGCGGGCGATTGGCCTGATTTATGCCCCTTTTTCCAGCCAAAATAGCCGCCCACGATCAACACGATTGCCACGGCCGCAATCAGGAAAATCTTCTTTCCACCACCACTCTCGGAGGTTTCGGTAAGGTAGGCCTCGCCAAACCGCATATCGCCGCTCGACGGGAAATATGTGGTTTCCGCCGGGAGTGCCGCCTCAACCATCTCCGACGCTTCATGCGGCGACATCAGTCTGGACTCAGTCGTACTGGCTGCCGGCTTCGAACTTGCCTTGGCCGGTGCGGCTGCACTCGCAGCCCCGTATGCGGAAGACCCGCTACCGGTTGGCCAGCTTTCTCTTACTTTCGTATCGTTGGCTGCAGGGCGCGCGGCTTCCGCTTGATCTAAATTGACCGGGTCATGGCTTGCTTTGCCGGCATTTTCGGCGGCGCGTCGCAGGGCCGAAGCCATGGGTTCTGCGAAAGGCTTGGAAATTGGCTGCCAGGGATATTGCTTTGGCGTTGAGAATTGCTTAGCCGGTTGCTCAGAATCGCTGGCGTCCGGAACTGTATGCGGCATGGATTCCAATAACGCCACATCGTCCGCTCCAGGCTCTGGTACCGGTTCTTTTTCCAGCTCGAAACCTGACTCAGGTTCTTCCGGCAACGCGAGCGGCGATTTTTGCATTGGAGAAGGCGCCGAGAGATGCGGGAGCTCCGCGGATGTTTTGGAGAGCGCCGCCGGCGGCGCCACTGCGGGTCTGGCCGCTTCCGCTTTTCGTAGCAGGCCGCGCGCCACGCGGAGCGTTCCTTTCGACTGCTCCACATTGATGGGTTTAGTCAAAACCAGGTTAGCGCCGATGCGGAATGCTTTAGCCACTCCGGCCTGTCCTTCGACCAGTGCGACCGACAGCGAATTTTGATTGGATCCGGAATTGCGAGCGCTCTTGAATAGCAGAGTCGCGTTCTGCTCGTTGTCGCAGTCCACAACGATGGCGTCGAAGTGTTTCGCCATCAACCGCTTGACTGCGGCAAAGGGTTCATTGCAGGACTCGACGCTAAACTCAACTTCACTCAACACCTGGGTGACTACATGAGCCGTCCTCTCGTCGGGACAGAACAGTAGCGCCTGATAGCTCATGAAGCAATCGTAGGTACACGCGAAACCTCCAGCAAGTTACCAAGGTCATTGTTCGAGAGGAAAAGTGAGAGTTTGGCAAGCAGGTGCGCAGTACGGCCACTACGGCAAGGTCCCCGCGTGAGTTGAATTCGAGCTTACTGAATGTTAACCGCGAGTAGCGCTCGCTGCGCCGCCTCCAGCAAGGCTTCCGGACCTACTGGACGGCCAGTGGCATTTTCCATCCATAAATCTGGTGTAACGTCACCCATCTTAGCCATGCGCTCAAATTCAGATCCAATATTGCCCGCCTTCTTCATCTGTTCTTCGATCTGGTGAGCGATCATGTGCCCGATCGGGTAGTCGGGTAGATAGAGAAATGAATCGATCATGTGGGAATAAACGCCGAGCAGCACCACGTCATTTTTATGAAAGACGGGCGCGTAATAACGGTTCCAGACATCTTTTGAAATCTGGACAGTCGCCTGGTTGAGCTGTTTCGGGGTCGCTTGCGGATGATCGTACATCCAGTGCCACACCGCCATATCTACTAATGCGACACCGGCAATCTCATACGTGGCCCAGAAGTCGTTCAAAGTTTTCAGCGCCTCACTTTTGGGATCAGGCGAGGAGAGGCCAAGCAATGCCAGGTCTTGACCCTGAAAGACAAATGCCAGCGCCTCCGTGAAGGCTGTATTGGGTACGCCCTTGAGGAGAGTGTGATCGATGTCATTGAGCGAAAACGTTTGTTCCACGTTGTGCCCCATCTCATGCACGGCAATATTGAAACCTTTGTAGTTCATTCCCGTTTTTTCTACGCGGGTGCGCAGATGAGCCTTCGCCGAACGCATTTCCGCGCCCATGGCGTGACCTGAGCCGCGAGCCGGATCAACCACAATGTTGCTCGCAACCTGCCGTGCTCGCTCGGGGGAGAAACCAAGTTTCATCAGCAGATTGGGAATGTCTTTCTGGTAAGCATCGGCTGTCGGATATCGTTTGCCAACGATTTCGTCCAATTGGGCCTCGCTGTATTGCGACGCCGGACGGAAGCCGCTATACCAGATATCAAATGGCTCGAACGGCCGCTTCAGTCGCGCTTGTATCAAACTGGCCACCTGCGGCACGAGTGGAGAGGTCAGCACCTGCTCCAGCATGGACTTCATCCGCGCCTCGGGAATCTCGCGGTCCTCGTCAAAGCGGCGTGCGATCAAAGTAGGCGCGGCTGGGGAATACGGATCCGCTTTCTTCGCGGCAAGAAAAGTCTTCAGCAACATCGCGTAACGAGTCTCGGGCTCCGGAGCACTGCTGATCTGTGTAGACGGTAAGGCGGACCCTAAATCTCTGAGCGCGGTCGGTTGCACATCATTGGTAAAAGGATTCCAATCCACCGCCGGATTATTGATCACTACTTTCGGAATAGTCTGGGTGACAATCCGCTCCATAACTTGCTGGATCATGCGCTGTTTGGCCGGGCCATTCACCTCGTCCGCATAATCCGCCTTGATTTCATCCCGCAAATTCCAATGACTGAGCAGCCGCATTTTCGGCGAGAACAGGCGCCGGCCTGCGTTGTCGAGAAGGTGCCCCATCCAGATGTTGTATTCCGAGATGTACTGCCCGGACTCAGCTTCCGCCTGCGCAATCGCCAGGTTCACATCCGCTGGCACGCGTTTGGAAAAGCGCTCGGCCAAGCGAGCTTCCGCCCACTGCCGCCGGTTCCATTTCGCGCCATCCTTCAGCCGCTGCTCCAGCGTGGTGAGCGGAAAATTCAACAGCACGGTGAAGGCCAGCTTGTTTTGAAAAAAGTCATCTAGCACGTGTGCCGAAGGATCGTAGCCTCCGAACATCTCGTCGAACGGAAGCACCGGTCCGAGATCGAGGTCAAGCTGCTGGCGGAATTCCCGATTCATCTCGTGCATGTGACCGTCGAGCTGTTCCAGAAGACGCTCAAAACGATTGAACATGGTGTCCAGCGTGGCCGGGTCGCCGGCAAAGTTGGTGCGCACAAACTCTTCAAAGACGGCTGAGTCACCATCCTGTTCGCGCCAGAATTCGCCGACCTGATGCAAACCACGCGCCAGACGTTCTTTTTGCTGCGGACCATATTTGGCCACCAGTTCACGCTCTAGTTTGGCGCTGGAATCGTTAATCCAGGCAGGCGTCGGCGAAGAAGTCTGAGACTCAGCGGCAGCGGATGAATTCGACATCGCTTTCTCCTGGGAAGTTCCGGCGTGGATCAATGCCAGGAACAACATATTTATCAGCCAATGCACAAAGCCCTCCGTTGAATAGCGCGGATGAAATGCCTGAGCTGTAGATTATCGTTTCGGCCGGTACACGTGTGTGCTCGTTCCGAAAAAGACTTCCGCGGATTCCATGATTGTTTCCGATAGCGTGGGATGCGGATGGATAGTGAGCGCGATATCCTTCGCCAGAGCACCCATCTCAATCGCTAGCACCCCTTCGGCAATCAGTTCTCCCGCTCCCACCCCCACGATGCCTACTCCAAGAACGCGTTCACTCTGAGGATCCACAATGAGCTTGGTCATTCCGTCCGGTCGGTCGAGAGTCACGGCACGGCCGGAAGCTCCCCACGGGAATTTCGCGACTTTGATTTCGCGGCCTTCTTTTTGAGCCTGAGTCTCGGTGAGTCCGCACCAGGCGATTTCGGGATCAGTAAAAACCACGGCGGGAATGGCATTGGGCTCAAACGCTACTTTGTGTCCGGCGATGGCTTCCACCGCAGTGCGTCCTTCGTGGGACGCCTTGTGGGCCAGCATTGGTTCGCCTACCACGTCGCCGATCGCATAAATTGACGGATCAGTAGTCTGCAACTGCTTGTTCACCTGAATAAATCCGCGCTCCCCGACTTTAACGTCGGTTTTCTCCAAGCCGGGAATTTCAGAATTCGGTTTACGCCCTACCGATACCAGAACTTTGTCGAATAGCTGTTCGCGCTCTTTGATATCCGGTCCGTCAAAGGTGACTCGGATTCCACCGGACTCCTCTTTCAAAGCGGCCACCGTGGTACTTACCAGAATGGAATCGAATAATTTTTCCACGCGCTTATGCACCGGTAACACCAGGTCTCGATCGGCGCCTGGCAGCAATCCGGGGAGCATTTCGACGACCGATACTTTTGTTCCTAAAACTCCGTAGACCGTGCCCAGTTCCAATCCGATATATCCGCCCCCGATTACCAGCAAAGTGCGGGGCAGATCGGCCAAATCGAGTGCACCAGTTGAATCCATCACGCGTGGACTATCGAGCTTGAGACTGGGAATCACTGCCGGCCGCGAGCCCGTGGCAATGATGATGCGATCGAATGTGAGTTTTTCTTCCCCTCCGCCCACCTTCGTCAAGCGTAGTGTGTTCGAGTTCTCGAAGCTTGCTCGAGCTCGCACATATTGCACCGAACGCTGCTTCGACAACTGACCCAATCCGCCGGTCAGTTTCTTTACCACGCCTTCTTTCCAGGAACGCAGCCGCGTGAGATCTATCTTCGGATCGCCGTATTCGACCCCCCACTCTTTCGCGTGGCGGGACTCATCAATCACTTTGGCGACATGAAGCAATGCTTTGGATGGGATACAGCCACGGTACAGACACACGCCGCCAGGATTCACTTCCTCATCGATGAGCGTGACCTTCATGCCCAGATCCGCGGCAAGAAACGCGGCGGCATAACCACCCGGTCCAGCGCCAATTACAGCAATGTTTAAGTTAGATGTCTCGGCCATTTGCAGGCTTATCCCTGAACCGAGAGGAGGAATGGTTGTTCCAATGCCTCGGCGATCCAGCGCAGGAATCGTGCGGCATCCGCGCCGTCGATCAGGCGATGGTCGTAGGAAAGTGACAGAGGCAGGACCAGCCGAGGCTCAAATTTGCCGTTCATCCATACCGGTTCTGTGCTGGAGCGCGAGAGCCCGAGAATCGCGACTTCGGGAGAATTGACGATAGGAGAAAATCCCGTTCCTCCTATTCCACCTAGATTCGTAATGGTGAAGGTACCCCCCTCCATTTCAGCGGGGCTGAGCTTTTTGTCTCGTGCCTTTTTGGAGAGATGAGTGAGTTCCACGGCGAGCTCGACAATGTTCTTCTTATCCACATCACGGATCACCGGCACCAACAACCCGCGATCGGTATCTACCGCAACCCCAATATTGATGTACTGCTTGTAGATGATTTCCTCTTTCGCCATGTCGATGCTGGCATTGAATTGAGGAAATACTTTTAATGCAGACGCGCACACCTTCAATGCGATGGCGGTGACGGTCATCTTGCCGCCGGCTTCTTCGGCTTTGGCAGCGAAGCGGGCACGCAAGTGTTCGATCTCAGTGATGTCCGCCTTATCCTGCTGAGTAACGTGCGGAATGGTCGTCCACGCTTCCAATAAATGCTGCGCGGTCTTGCGCCGCACGCCGCGCATGGAAACGCGCTCGACCTTTCCCCACTTGGCGAAATCTGGCAGCGGAGACGCCGCCCTAGGACTTCCCGGTGCCGAGACAGCCGCGGTGAGCAATGCTTTCGAATGCGCTTTTACGTCATCCTCATTAATACGCCCGCCGGGGCCGCTGCCTTTGACATCATGAATGTCCACTCCGAGTTCGCGTGCCAATCGGCGCACGTGCGGCGCTGCAGGCGCGGGTTCCCGATGTTCAGTACCCGCCACCTTGCCGAGTTGAGTAGGCATTGCAAACCCTGATGGAGCCGATGGAGGCTGATCCCGCGGAAGCGCCTGTTCTTCAGTCTTACCTTCTGCTTTGATAGCGGCCTGAAAAGTGACCCGAGCTCCATGTTGACCTGAACTCTCGTCCTCGGGAGCAGGCTTGGCTGTTTCCGGTTTCGCCTGGCTCTCATCCGCGGGAGCGGGCTTTGCCGCCTGCGTTTGTGCCTGAGTGTCTCCTTCGATCGTGAAGATTACTTGTCCGACTTTTACTTTCTCGCCTTGCTTTACCAGAACCTCTTTAACCACTCCGCTTACAGAAGACGGCACTTCGACAACCGCCTTCTCTGTTTCCAATTCCATGACCGCCTGGCCTTCGGAGATCTTCGCCCCGGGCGAGATCATCAGGCGCACCAAGTCGCCCTGTTCGATATTTTCCCCGAGTTCGGGAAGACGGAATTCCGCGGTCTTCGATGTCGTGGTTTTCGACGTGGAGCTTTTCGGCGTCGACGCCGCTGGTGCGGTCGGCGGTGCCGGTTGGGATTCTCCTCGAGGTGGAGTTTCAGATTTGACTTCGGGTGTTACAGGCGCAGCCGCACTCACGGACTTTGCTCCAGAGGCCTCTTTACTTTCCGGAGCTTTGGTCTTGGCCCCAGTGCCATTCTCCACGGTGAAGATCACCTGGCCGACTTTGATCTTCTCTCCCTCTTTGACCCGGACATCCTTAACCGTGCCGCTCACCGAAGATGGAACTTCGATCACTGCCTTGTCGGTTTCCAGCTCCATCACTGCCTGGCCTTCGGTGACATTGGCGCCCGGCGAAATCATCAGCCGAACCAGATCGCCCTGATCGATGTTTTCGCCAAGTTCCGGCAGTTTGAATTCTGTCACGTACTTTTTTCTCCCTTTAGCTGATGGCTGGATTCGGTTTTTCCGGATTGATAGCTAAATCTTTGATTGCTTGCTGCAGCGCTCCCTGCGTTTTCTGTTTATCCCGAGCCAGCGCGGTCAATGTACCCAGCACAATGTGTTTGGCATCCACTTCGAAGAAGTCGCGCAAAGATGCGCGATTTTCGCTGCGTCCAAACCCGTCGGTCCCGAGCGCGAAAAGAGGACGCGGTACCCACTGTGCGATGGATTCAGGCAGCACCTTCATGTAATCCGACGCGGCTACGAAAACGCCGGGCGCCTCTTTGAGACACTGCGTAACGTAGGGCACGCGGGGAATCTCGCCAGGATGCAGCATGTTCCAGCGTTCACAGTCGTTGCCGTCACGATAGAGCTGCTTGTAGCTAGTCACACTCCAAATATCGCAAGCCACGCTATATTTCTCTTCCAGAATCTGCGCCGCTTTCAGCACCTCATACATGATCGTTCCGCTGCCGAACAGTTGCGCCCGCAGCTTTGCGTCTTTGTTTGCTGAGGCCTTAAAGCGGTACATGCCTTTCAGGATGCCCTCGCGGACTTCCTTGCCATCCGGCATCGGTGGCATGGGCAATGGTTCATTGGTGACGGTCAGATAATAGAAGATGGACTCTTGATCCACATACATCCGCTTGATTCCGTCCTGAATTATGACGGCAATCTCGTAAGCGAACGCCGGATCATAGGCGAGAAGATTGGGAACCGATAATGCCAGCACGTGACTGTGACCATCCTGATGCTGCAGCCCTTCCCCCGCCAGTGTGGTCCGTCCCGCTGTGCCGCCAAGTAGAAAACCGCGCACTCGCATGTCCGCGGCCGCCCAGATCAAGTCTCCAATGCGCTGGAAACCGAACATGGAGTAATAAATAAAAAACGGGATCGTGTTGATTCCGTGATGAGCATAAGCAGTTCCTGCCGCGATGAAAGAGGAAATGGACCCTGCCTCGGTAATGCCTTCCTCCAGGATCTGTCCGTCCTTGGCCTCCTTGTAATAAAGGAGGGTGTCCATATCTACCGGCTCGTAAAGCTGGCCCAGGCTGGAATAAATCCCGACTTGTCGGAACAATGCCTCCATGCCGAAAGTGCGCGCTTCGTCGGGGATGATGGGCACGATTAGTTTCCCGATCTCGGGATCGCGCAACAACTTGGCCAGCAGACGCACGAACACCATGGTGGTCGAGGCCTCGCGCCCCTCTGTGCCTTTATAAAACTCCTCGAAGTGCGACTCAGAAACCGGATTGATCGGTTTAGCCCGTACTTTGCGTTCGGGAAGATAGCCACCGAGTTGCTTACGCCGCTCCTGCATGTAACTGATTTCCGGGCTATCGTCGGCTGGGCGATAGAAGGGAGCGTTATGCATTTCAGAGTCGGGGATGGGAATGCCGAAACGCGACCGGAAGAGACTTAATTCTTCATCGTTCAACTTTTTCTGCTGGTGAGTGATGTTCTTGCCCTCGCCTGCCTCACCCAGTCCATATCCTTTAATAGTCTTTGCCAGAACAATGGTGGGACCGCCCGTGTGATCCACCGCAGCCTTATATGCGGCGTAGACTTTGAGCGGATCGTGACCACCCAGCCGCATGCGGGCAAGTTGCTCGTCCGAGAGATGCTCAACCATCTTCAACAGACGCGGATCCGTGCCAAAGAAGTTGTGCCGGAAATAAGCGCCGCTCTCCACGAAGTATTTCTGGTACTGGCCGTCTGTGATCTCGCCCATCCGCTTGACCAGAAGCCCGTCACGATCGTTCTGGATGAGGCTGTCCCAATCAGTTCCCCATATGCACTTGATGACGTTCCAACCCGCGCCGCGGAAAATGGCTTCGAGTTCCTGAATGATCTTGCCATTGCCACGCACTGGCCCGTCGAGACGCTGCAGATTGCAGTTCACTACGAAGATCAGATTGTCCAGCCGCTCCCGCGAAGCCAGTGTGATTGAGCCCAGAGATTCAGGCTCATCCATTTCTCCGTCACCGAGAAATGCCCAGACTTTTCCGCCCGTGGATTTCTTCAGTCCTCGATTCTCGAGATAGCGGATGAAACGCGCGTGATAAATCGCTTGGATCGGACCCAATCCCATGGAAACTGTCGGAAATTCCCAGAATTCCGGCATCAGCCAGGGATGAGGATAAGAGGAAAGTCCGCCGCCCGGTTTGAGTTCGCGGCGAAAATTTTCTAGTTTCTGCTTAGGAATTCGACCTTCGAGATAAGCGCGAGCGTAGATTCCGGGGGAAGCGTGTCCCTGGTAATAAACGATGTCGCGGTCGCCATTCTCGGTCCGGGC
>DATHJP010000440.1:0-3216 GCA_035489695.1 Terriglobales bacterium | reverse complement strand
CGGCTGACGCATATGCGACCGCATCCGCCGTCGTTTGCGCCAATCCCACCGCCGCTGTGGCCAACGCCAAGGCCCCGATCCCAGATACAATCAATGCAGCTTTCATAGCCCATGTTGTACTTGTTCTGCCCGACGCAGTGCAATCCCGCAGTCACATTGTGCGATTACGCGAACATTCCGCCTGAAGTTTTACCCGCCGCGTCTGCCATCGGACAGACTCGCCGTGTGCGAGGCGGGCACTCCGAATTCCGCAATCGGCAATTCTTTCCTACTCTTTACTTGGTCACTCGCCGTCCCGCGTTGTCAGCGCGTCCATCTAGCCTCGCTCGAGGCGAATTGTTCTTGACTCTCAGTAGGCCGCCGCTCACGCTCTGCAGACAAGTAGCGCAGAGTACATACTTTGCATGTCGCCGGATAGGGCATCGGGTTTCCGGACGAGCTTTTACCTCAACCAAGATTCCACCATGAAAATTACTCTTACCACCCTAATTGTCTCTGCTGGCCTTGCCTCCTTTGCGTTCGCGCAAAGCACCACGTCCGCTGCTTCTGCGTCTAGTAGCTCTGCCCGTACTGACGTCTACCACGTGCATTTGGCAAAAGCTGCCCTCGGAAAAGCTGCCGAGTACGGCGAATCGTTTAAGAAGGAGGCGCCCGATGCGCCCATGCCTGGCCATTACATCGTCTTGCGTCACGAGAACGGCGATTCGTGGGATTTCTGTGTAATCGAGCATCTCGGCACCAAAGCCACCATTGATGCCGCCCGTCCCGCGCCATCTCCCGCCGTGACAGGTCTAAGCGACTGGCATACCGATACGATTTGCAATGGTCCATCCTGGGCCCAGTTCGCAAAGGAAATGGGTGTCGACGATCCATCGAAAAGCAGCGGCTCGGCTTATGTCGTCTCTGTCTACCGGCCGGCCCCAGGGATGCGGGCGGAACTCGATAAGTTCGTAAATCAACCGCCCGACCGCGCCACCGACTCGACCTCCGGCAACGTCGTCTTACAACATATGGAAGGAGCGGCGTGGACTTTCCTCAAAATCTCTCGCAACAATAACTGGAACGACTTCGCCAAGGACCAGATCGCCAGCATCGCCCAGATGAATAAAACCGACACGGGCTGGTTCAAATTGCGGAATCTCGTGTCGTTCCACACTGATACCCTTTGCGATCGCATGTTCCCCTGATTTGGGCGATCCATTTTCGTAAATTGTAACCCGGTTTGTCTGTTCCCTTGCCCGGAAACAGATCTCACCGCTTCTTCAAGCAAATGAGTGGGCTGTGCTCTTTGTCGCCCGACTCACTTTCGTCCCGTGCCGCCTCCGCTCTCTTCGACTAACAACGAATTCGCCTCGCTAATTGGTGCCGAAGACGGCCAGCCCTCAGTTCTGCGACAGCAGCCATTTGCAACGCGCGATGAATCGTTGCCTACAGGCGAAAGATCAGCCTTAAATGGGGTGATGACTGGCGCCAGCACACCGCGAATGCGTCGAGTCATGCCTACTAAATTAGATCGCAACACTCAGGAAATCAGGGTTTGCGTTCAGCCAATCGGCAGTCCCCAATCGGCATTCGGCAATCGAATTTTTGCCTTCCTCTCGTCGCGCCGTAGCCTCGCGCGAAGGCGGATCCTTTTCACTTCCAACTTTTACCCCCTTTGGCCTCAGTCCTCTGACCTGTGATTTCTCACCCCTGCGCCCTATTTAACGTTGTAACCCTTTTAACGTTTTTAACTTCGCGCTTCCGGCGCAACTCTTCCTTCTTCTGACTCCGCAATCCGCCCTCTTGTCATGTCGACCGACTTGAAGAACATCTCTCGCTATTTCCGCTTTCTTAACTCTTCCTTCTTCGCCAATGGACGAAGTCCGCCCTGGCGACTTAATTCTTAACTCTTAATTCTTAACATATGAATGACGAACTTGAACCCCACGCAGAGCCGCCGGTTCGCGCGGAATTTCTGAGCAACCTCTGGGACGAACATATGCGGCACGAGTTTGCCACCCACAACACCGAGGATACCCTCGCCACCATGGTTGATGATGCTTACGTTAACCACATTCCCGTGCTGACAGGAGGCGTCGGCAAAAATGCGCTGCGCGAGTTCTATTCCAAGCGGTTCATTCCTCAGATGCCGCCCGATACCGAGGTTACTCCCGTATCGCGAACCACTTGCGCCGATCAGCTCGTGGACGAAATGATCTTCAAGTTCACGCACACGGTGCGGATGGATTGGATGCTGCCGGGCATTCCTCCTACCGGCAAACGAGTGGAAGTGCCATTGGTTGCTATCGTCCGTTTCCGGGGTAACAAGCTGGCCCACGAGCATATTTATTGGGATCAGGCCTCGGTCCTGGTCCAACTCGGCCTGCTAGATCCCGCGACACTCCCGGTAGCTGGCATCGAAAGCGCCCGGAAAGTTCTGGACAACAACCTTCCTTCAAACGCGCTGATGCAGCGTACCGGTCCGGTTTCTTAATTCTTCCTTTAGAGACATTCCCATTCCGCCTGAAGTTTACACGCCGCGTCGCCATCGGACAGACTCGCCGTGTGCGAGGCGGGCATTACGAATTCCGCAATTAATGGAATCAGGAATCCACGAAATCTTGCTGCTCCCCAGTTCCAAGCTCCAAACTTTCCCAATCTGCAATCTGAAATTTCTTCCTCCTCCTGGCTTCATGGTTTGAACTCGCTTACTGCCGACGTTCGCTCGCTCCTACCCTCGTCGTCTTCGCAGTCCGGCTCGGACCCTTGTATGCCTGCCGCGCCGCCCGCTCGCGAAGGCATTCGGAGTAGCGCGTTGGCGTGGGCGGGTAGCTCATCCCATTCGCTCCATTCTTCCTTCTTAATTCATAATTCTTAAATTTTTGATTTATGCGCATTGCCGTCGCCTTTCGCATTTCATCGCTTCCCGTTGGGCCGTAGCTTTAGCGAAGGAGAATCAGCGTTTCAGCTTTCAGCTTTTCTCTCTTTCCCCGCAGGCAGTTCTTAATTCCCAGACGCCGCCGTTGGTGCGATCATCGTTGTTGTGAAAAATCGTTTCCTCGCTTGCTTACTGTTCCTGGCTGCGCCTGGCCTTCTCCTGGCTGAGCAACCGCCGCTGCATTCGCAGCGTGAGTTTAAAATCGGCGTTCTCGTCTCCTTGACCGGCTCCTGGTCTTCACTCGGGCAAAACACAGTCGCGGCGCTTCAGATTGCTGCGGATCAGCTCGAAGCCGA
>DATHJP010000439.1:0-3815 GCA_035489695.1 Terriglobales bacterium | reverse complement strand
CCTTTAGCAGACACACAATCAAAGGTTGTGGCCGTGCCAAAATCTACGACAATGCAGGGTCCACCGTACTTCTCGAAAGCAGCCACAGCGTTCACGATACGGTCAGCCCCCACTTCGCCCGGATTGTCATACAGCACCGGCATGCCCGTCTTCACACCGGGCTCAATGAAAAGTGGCTTGCTGTCGAAATATCGTTCGCAAACCTCGCGTAGCGTGGAGTCAAGCGGCGGAACAACCGAGGAGATGACAATGCCGTGGATGCCTTTCGCCTCAACTTTGTTCATAGCGAATAGATTGCGGAACAGCACGCCGTATTCGTCCACAGTTTGCGTCACCACAGTCGCCAGACGCCAGTTTGCTACCAGCTCATAACCCAGAGCTTCGCTCGCAGGGCTGTCAGCGTCCCCCTTTGCTACTTTAGCGAAAACTCCCAGCACCGTATTCGTGTTTCCTACATCCACAACCAGAAGCATTGGCACCGCTCCGTGGACGGACTTTCGACGTCCACTGTTATTTCGGTCGTACGGTTCCACTCAGGACAGTGCGGACTCCGTGCGCCGTCCGAACCTGTAGAAATCCGCGTTGGTCCAGTCCTTCAGTAATCCCTTCGAAGCCCCCATTTTCCTCGACCTCCACCTGACAGCCGCGCGTTGAGGACGATTGCTCCTGGAAACGCCTGAGGATTGAATCATGCGCTCCGGGCTTCTCCAACAAATCACGATATTCGTGATTCAGCGATTTTAGCAAAGCTGCGCACAGTTCCACGCGTGACCATTCGGTGCCCGTCGCCAGGCGCAGTGAGGTCGCGGTCCGCTGGAGTTCGGGCGGAAAAGTTGCTTGATTGACGTTGATTCCGATTCCCACCACGATATAGCGCACGCGAATCGCTTCGGAATTCATCTCCGTCAAGATGCCGGCAACCTTCTTTCCGTGAATTAACAGATCGTTGGGCCACTTCAAGTCCACAGCCACTTCCGGATCGATCGCCTGGACAGCCGCATGCACCGCCAAGCCAGCAGCCAAAGAAAGAATCAACGCCTCCGATGGCGGCAATGCGGGCCGCAGTACGACAGAGCAGTAAATCCCAGCCGATTGAGCGGAATGCCAGTTGTGCGCACCGCGCCCTCGGCCCGCGGTTTGTCGCTCAGCCAGAAACACGCTTCCCTCCGGCGCGCCCGCGCTTGCCGCGTCCATCGCAACGCTGTTCGTTGACCCAATCTTGTAATAGTGATGAATTTGATTATCAAAGATAGTTCCCCGCACCAATGGCGACAGAATGTCTGGGAGCAACAAATCAGGTACGGACTGCAGACGATACCCGGTTGCGGGATGCCCCGCAATGCTGACGCCCAAGTCGCGTAGCTGCTGCACTAAACGCCATACTTCGGAGCGGCTGGTGGCGATTTCCTCGGCAATCTTAGTTCCGCTTACCACCACCGTGGCGTGGGCCATGAGTAACCGAACGATTCGCCCGAGGCGGGCGTCGGTCTTCTGCAATTCTGGTGTTGAATTTCCGCGGGAACTCGGGGCTCTCCGCAGGATCCGGTTTGTGGCTGCTTTCTTGATGCCGGAATTATGCTGCACGGGAGCTAAAACCTCAAACCCGCGCTATGGATGGATCCGCCCGATCCGAACTTAAGGAGATTTACGACAGACGTAATGGGCAATAGAGCAGAACAGAACACGTAAGTTGTCAGGCTGGCGATATCCTCAAGCTCATATCCACTGCGTCCACCGAATGGGTCAGTGCCCCGACAGAAATAAAATCTACCCCCGTTTCAGCATAGGGCCGAACATTTTCCAGCGTGATGCCGCCCGAGCATTCCACCGGAATACGCTTCGCCAGCTGCGAGCACAATGCCACCGCCTGTTTCACATCGTCCACGGTCATGTTGTCCAGCAGAACGGCCTCCGCGCCCTTCTCTAAAGCTTGTTTCAGTTCGGCCAAGGATCGTACCTCGATCTCAATGAGCTGCGATCCACGGCGATTGCGATGGGCCCGTTCCAATGCCGGCACGATTCCGCCTGCCAGTGCAATGTGATTATTCTTAATCAGGACACCATCGGAGAGGTCGAGACGATGATTCTGTCCGCCGCCGCAGCGTACCGCGTACTTGTCGAGCACACGCAGACCAGGCGCCGTCTTTCGCGTGTCCAAAATGCGAGCCTTTGTGCCGGAAACCGCATCGACAAATTTCCTGGTCAAGGTGGCGATACCGCTCAGACGCTGCAAGAAATTCAGAATCACGCGCTCGCAGGAAAGAATCACCCGCGCATTATGGCGGATCACAGCCATCGCTTGCCCCCGGTGCAACCGCACGCCGTCAAAGATCTCCGGATGACTGATGACTTCATGATGCGAAACCACAGCTCCATCCAGCATCGCATACACGTCCAGGATGCGCGACACACAGCCGAGTCCGGCAAGAATACAGTCCTGCTTGGCAACGATCGTGGCCGCGCCACGCTGATTGGGATCGATGCAGGCATAGCTCGACGCATCACTGGTAGCACGATCTTCCAGCAGTGCGTTCTCGATAATCCCAGTAAGGCGACGACTGTTCCAGTCCATACTTTTTTGCCGAAATAGCCTGGCTGTGAAAGTGACTTAGCGTAGCTCTTGCAATTTGCTTTGTGTTTTCTCCCGCAGGGCAGCCAGTTCCGGTTCCCGCTTGCGGAGCCCTTCCACTACCTGCGCCGGGGCTTTCGCAAGGAATTGATCATTCCCTAATTGCCGCTGCACGTTTGCGATCTCCTTCTCGATCCGCTCCAATTCTTTCTTCAAACGGACGCGCTCCACTGTGGCGTCAATCTTCTTCTCATAAACAACATGGACATCGAAGCGCGCGGTATGACGCACGCTCGACAACTTGGCCAACGAGTCTTTCGCGAATGTGACTTTCTCCACGCCCGCCAACCGTTCCACGGCACCGCGGTTCTGCTCAATCAGAGTGCGGATGGCTGGCTCCTCGGTAAATATCTGGATGGGAACACGCTGCTTTTGTTCAACAGCCAGTTCGGCGCGCAGATTTCTCACGCTGACGATTAACTCCTGCAATACCGCCATCTCAGTCTCGGCTGCAAGATCCAACTGCTTTTCTTCAGCCACCGGATACGCCGCCAGCGCCACTGATTTCAGCGGTGGACGTCCGTCGTACAACGCATGCCAGATTTCCTCCGTGATGAACGGCATCACCGGATGCAACAGCCGTATTGAGGCTTCAAACAGGCCGACCAGATTCTTGCAGGCCAGGCGCGCCGCTTCTCTGTCCACGCCCTCTTCGGTTGCCAATCGCGGCTTGATCAGCTCGAGGTACCAGTCGCACAACTCGCCCCAGAAGAAGTCATAAATTGCACGAGCAGCATCGTCGAAACGATACGCTTCCAGTGCCTCGTTCACCTCTCCAGCAACACGATTGAAGCGAGAGAGGATCCAGCGGTCTTCCAGCGCCACGGCTTCGAAACCTGCGACACCGGCCTCGGGGGTTGATCCGCCGGAATCGGGCCGTAGTCCGGGAGCGACGCGGTCCAGGTTCATGAACATGAAGCGAGACGCATTCCATATCTTGTTGGCAAAATTTCGATAGCCGACGGTACGGCTGGCATTAAAAGCAATATCCGTCCCCGGCGCGGCCATCGCTGCCAGCGTGAATCGCGTGGCATCCGTTCCGTACTGCTCGATGACCTCGATAGGATCCAGAACGTTGCCTTTGGTCTTTGACATTTTCTGTCTGTCAGCATCACGCACTAAGGCGTGAATGTAAACCTCACGGAAGGGCACGCTCTCGCGCAGCACATCTTCCGCGCTATTGCTA
>DATHJP010000438.1:0-2374 GCA_035489695.1 Terriglobales bacterium | reverse complement strand
TACATCAAACATATTGAACCGCCAGCTATCGCTGAGTTGCTAGCTTGCGGAAAATTCTCTGCCTCCACAGACTTTAGTCTCATCAAAGGGGTTGAGGCAGTCGTCATTTGTGTTCCGACACCACTGAATAAAAATCGCGAGCCCGATCTGTCGTTTATTATGCAAACCGGCCGGTCGATCGCGCCGCACCTTGCAAAGGGAGGCTTGGTGGTTTTGGAATCGACTACCTATCCCGGGACGACAGACACCGACCTGCGCGCCGTCCTTGAAGAAGGATCGGGAATGAAAGCAGGTGTCGATTTTTACCTCGCTTTTTCTCCGGAGCGAGAGGATCCGGCCAACGAGCAAAGTAAAGTGAAAAAGATTCCCAAGGTTTTAGGCGGCTATACGCCGGCTTGCCTTGAGAAGGCGATGGCGCTCTACCGCCAGGCCATTGACACGCTGGTCCCGGTCTCATCGTGCCGTGTCGCTGAAGCGACCAAGCTGCTGGAGAATATTTTCCGGAGTGTGAATATCGCCTTGGTTAACGAGCTCAAATTGGTTTATGGCGCCATGGGAATTGACATCTGGGAAGTCATCGAAGCGGCGAAGACGAAGCCATTTGGGTTCATGCCGTTTTACCCCGGCCCTGGGCTTGGCGGGCATTGCATCCCGATCGATCCATTTTATCTCACATGGAAGGCTCGCGAATACGGTCAGCATACGCGTTTCATTGAGCTGGCTGGTGAGATCAATACGCGGATGCCCGAGCATGTTGTGCACAGGGTTGCAGATGCACTCAACGCCCAAAGCAAGGCGATCAAGGGCTCCAGGGTCCTAATTCTGGGCCTGGCGTATAAACCTAATGTCGATGATGAGCGCGAGTCGCCCAGTTATGTCTTGATGAAGTTGTTAGCGGAACGAGGCGCAGAAGTGGCCTACTACGATCCCTATGTGCCAGTGATCAAGCCAACCCGCGAGCACCCGCAATTCGCGGGAAGAAAATCCGTCCAGTGGAATCGTACAACGATAGAGAACTTCGATGTTGTTCTTATCGCCACCAACCATTCGTCGGTGAACTACCATGAGCTTGGCCAGTGGGCCCGGTGCATAGTGGATACTCGAAACGCCATGGCGCGTGTCAACGGCGTTTCAAGTAAGGTCTGGAAAGCCTAAGAGGCATCTCGGAAATAAAAAGATAGCGAGATCATATGCGTAGCCGATCGAGTGGGACCATGGACCACAGCCTTTTATAATGACGTTTAGGACGAGTATGAAACTGATCAAAGCAGGACTTTTGAAACTCCTGTCATTCATGGGCCGCACCCTGCGCCCGACGATTCTTGCCCGGTCGAAATGGCTTACCAAGGCCCACACAGCACTTAGCCTTTGGATTCACGGCTCGAATCAGGCGGACGTCGGGCCGTTTCACGTCCGCTTCGATCCTCGCGACCGAGTGATAGGGAAGAAGCTTGCTCTGTACGGCAGTTACGAGAAAGACGAGATACAGTTGCTTTGTTCACTTGTTAAACCGGGCGACGTTGTGATGGACATCGGCGCAAACTTTGGATTGCATTCTCTTTACCTGTCACGTGCTGTCGGTCCAAACGGAAAGGTGCTCGCATTCGAGCCAGATCCGGACAATTTTGCGCTGCTCTGTGCGAATCTCGAAGCAAACGGCTGTGCGAACGTCTTGCCTTTTCAGTACGCGCTTGGAGAGAAATCGGGTGACGTCGAGCTGTTCCAAACGGAGGACAATCGCGGCAATCTGAGTCTCGCGGATCTTGGCCGAACGGGCCGGGCCGTCACCGTTTCAATGAGGCGGGCCGATGAAGTTCTTCGCGGTCTCAGGCTGCGCCCTGATGTGGCTAAAATAGACGTCGAGGGAGCTGAACCTTTGGTGATGTCCGGCCTTGGAGAATACAAGCCTGAGAGGATTCTTTTTGAATTTGTGCCCGAATTCATCCGCTCTTTTATTAGTGATGGAGAAAGATTTCTGAATTCGTTTATTGCTGCAGGATACACGCTGGAACTTGTTGATTCCTCTCCCGTCCGTGCACAGGTAACGCCTTTCGAAATCCTGGCTCGTACGAGCCAATTTCCTTTTTGCTGCAACATCATCGCTGTGCGCCAAAAGCCCGTGACTGAACGTATCGACGCCGAATTTGCCAGTGCGCCCGCGCCTTGATAGTTTTTCAATCCCTTCGCGCCACGCTTGTGCTGGCGTACCACGAAGTTCTGGCGAAATCAGCAGGCGCACGGCATAAAGCCAACCTTAAAGACTAGGAACCGGAAATGCACGTCAAAGCTCCCGAAACGAACCGCTGGCCATTTGGCACACAGCTGAGACTGGCAATCAGCCTGGGCCTCGTCGCTGGCATCGTCTGGTGGTTGG
>DATHJP010000437.1:0-2561 GCA_035489695.1 Terriglobales bacterium | reverse complement strand
CGACTGGTTGAGCCGAGCGTTTTCTGCAAGAGGTCGAAGGTCCCAGGTTTCTCATAATCGCCGCCGACGTAGCGAAGCAACTTCAGAAGCTTGGCCAAGGCCTCTTGATCGATGTCACCGCCTTGCTGCTGGATGCTATCGCGCACGCGCTCTCTAAGATGTTCGTCCGTCCGCGCGGCCCTGGCAACGCCAATCACGGGCACGTCCAGGTGACCACGTCGAACCATGTGATAAAGAGCCGGAAAGATCTTTTTGTGCGCTAAGTCTCCCATCGCTCCGAATAGAACCAACGCATCCGAGGGGGCGGTATCTTCCGAAGGCTTACCGCTGGTGCACGCTTGTCTGAGATCGGGCATGTATTTCTCCTACTGCTTTATGAACGACCCTTATAGTACAAACCTGGCTGCCCAACATTCGGTCCAAATTGAACGCGGCGCTGATCAACGCGAGATGTGTAAAGGCCTGCGGGAAATTGCCCAGCGCCTCTCCTTGCGGCCCCGTTTGCTCTGAATAAAGCCCGAGATGATTGGCATAACCCAGCACGCGTTCAAACAGCAGTCTGGCGTGATCCAGTTTTTCGGTATCTGCCAGACCTGCGCGCGTCAGCGCCTCCACTAGCCAAAAGGAGCACATGTTAAAAGTGCCTTCCTCTCCTGGGAGTCCGTCAATCCGGGGTTGCGGCGGATAACGATGCACAAGGCTGTCGCTGACGAGGCCTCCATGGCGAGGACTTTCAAGGATAGCGTTTATGGTGCTGAGCATCCGCGGATCGGTCGGAGCCATGAAGAAGACGAGCGGCATAATAAGGAGCGACGCGTCCAGGTCCTCGCTGCCGTAAAACTGGGTAAACGCTTTGCGCTTGTCGTTCCAGCCCTGAGTCATCACTTCTTCGTAGATACGGTCCCTTTCGCGCATCCACTTTGCGCGGTCGGCGGGAAGAGCACGCTTATCGGCCAGCCGGATGCCGCGATCCAGGGCAACCCAGTTCATGACTTTTGAGTAGACGAAGTGTTCCTGGCGATTGCGCATCTCCCAAATACCGGCATCAGGAAGCTGCCAGTTCTCACATATCCACTCAAGACGCTTACGGATCTTTACCCAAACATCGTAAGAAGTGGGGCTGACGTACTTGTTCGATAGATAAAGGGCGTCCATGAGTTCGCCGTAGATGTCTCCTTGGAATTGCGAAACCGCTGCATTACCAATGCGCACCGGCCCGGAACCCCGATACCCTTCCCAGTGATCCAACGTCTGCTCAGGAAGTTTGTTGTCACCCTGAATCGTAAAGACGACCGCGCCGGGCCCGTCAGGATGGGCGTGCTTGGCCGCATAATCTTCGATCCAGCGCATAAAGGCAGCAACCTCGTCTCGGAAGCCGATGCGCAGAAATGCATAAACCGTGAAGGCGGCGTCGCGCATCCAGGTGTAGCGGTAGTCCCAGTTGCGAGCGCCCCCGATGACTTCAGGCAAACTCGTGGTTGGCGCTGCAACGATCGCGCCGGTGGGTTGAAAAGTAAGAAGCTTCAGCGCCAGGGCTGATCTTTGCACCTGGTCCCGCCAGCGCCCGTGGTAAGTACAGGAGGAGAGCCAGTCATGCCAGAATTTCACAGTACCTCGCAGCAACTGCTCAGCTTCCTTTTCGGATGGTGGACAGGGCACTCCGTCGGCACAATCATCCCTAAGAATAAAGGCCTGCGACTTTCCTTCCGCGAGCACGAACTCAGCGGTTACTCCGCCGTGCCCGTCATCCCGGAGAGACACATTCGTTGAAAGCGCCAGGCTCACGCTGCCCGACTTGAATGTCGCCCCGTTAGCCTCGATCTGGATATCGTGGGTCTGTCGGCCATAGTCGAAAGCCGGTCGGCAGGAGACCGAAATGCGCACTGCACCTCGGACGCAGCGTATGCGGCGATAGAGATGATGGTACTGAGGCGAATCGGTGGGTAACCCCGCTGGCATGAAATCTTCCAGCTCGGCGATCCCATCCGCCAGAAGGAACCGCGTAACCAAGACGTTGGTCGAAGGCCAATAGAATTGCTTGTGCCGGACACCATCAGCGTCGGCGGAAATTTGGACTCGGCCCCCTTTTTTGTCATCCAGGATGGCTCCAAAGACGCTGGGCGAGTCGAAGTGTGGGTAGCAGTACCAGTCGATCGAACCGTTCATGCCCACCAACGCAACTGTGCGCATGTTGCCGATGATTCCGTAATTTTCGATAGGCTGATACGACACTGTTCTATTTCCTTCCTCTTCGTATCCGTATTCTTCGTGGAACTGACAAGTTTTGCAAAGCGGATGCGTTACAAGCAATTCGCAGTTTCTAAACTATCAAGTTTTCCGCCGATTGGACCGAGCTTGTTCCTGAGTCCTTCCCCTGCGACCACAGCGGGATTAGGGTTCGACCGGTCGCCCGTCAGTGATCAGGCCTCTGCCCGTGCGTTTGCACGAGCGGACTTGGCGTCAGGCGAAGTAGGTCATGCGCTGATTTCGGCGGGGTCTTTGACCGCCAAATGAAGATCGCGATGCGCCTGCTGAATGCGGTCCACCTCCGATGCCTGAAC
>DATHJP010000436.1:0-4582 GCA_035489695.1 Terriglobales bacterium | reverse complement strand
GCGCGGAGTAACCCTCGGCAGCCTTGCTCGATCTGGATGGCTCGGCAACCCGTCCGGCGTTCATCCGATCGGAAAATTCAACCCCCTTCGGCTGCTTGCCAGCGGAACCTACTTCAGGCGTTCTGCGTGACGGTGACCCGGAAGCGGCAAGTTTATCGGCCGGTTCGTCCCTCCGCGCTTCGGGCGCAGTTTCTCTAACGTCGGTCTGAGCCGAATGCGTGGGAGCAACCATCGACAGGTGACGCGACAGCTTGGGCAGCGTAACCGCAACGGTTACGACCGCTACACTAGCTGCCAATGTGCCCCAGCGGAGCATGGGTCCGCGCAGCCATCCCGCGCTCGGGGCCGCCGTCACTGCTCCAGCAGTTTCAAATTCCGGAGTTGCCAAGGACACGATGTCCCGACAATCGACGCATCGAGCCAGATGCTCCAGCACCTGCACCCGCTCGGTTTTGGCCAGCGCCTTATCGGCAAATGCGGCAAGCAAGTTCGGGTCGGGATGGCTCTCGCCCTCCTTGGCCGTCGCCCGCAGGCGTTGCCGAATTAATTTGGAAAGCTGCTCCATTGCTTACTTCTTCTACCTCTGTGGTTTACGCCTGCTCAGCCGGATCCTTCCCCAGCCGGGGCTTCTGCCTTCTTATCAGGGAACGCGGAACTAGTCTTTTCTTGCGTCAGGCGGCTGCGGATATTCACCCGTAAGTCACGTACATCGACCTCCATTGCCTCTTGGGCCTGGCGTCGGCTCATTCCTGTTCTGCCTAAAGCTGCCAAAATCTGTTTGCGCAATGACTTGGCTAATTTCTCTACTTTGCGGCTGATGGTGGACTCATGCACTCCCAGAGTGCGCGCAATCTCCGCCAGGGTGCGGTCATCGAGATAATAAGAAGCCAGGATAAAACGATCTTCGGCCGGTAGTGCCGCCAGTGCCTCATCTGTGGCAGTCTCCAGACGCAAGTCAACAGTCACCACAGGTTCTGGATCGGCAGCGGCGAACTGCGCACCTTCTTCACTTTCCTCATCCAGGCTAACGTATTTTCGACCGCGGCGATAGCGATTGACATACTCCTGCGCCATCACCGTACGCAGCCAACCTTCCAACGACCCGCGTCCGGTATACGACGCGAGCTTAGAGACGCGTTGGCCCTCACGAGTTACAGTCCCATACAGGTCCGCGTAAAGCGAATCCGCCAATTCGCGAGCTGCAGAGCTTTCCTTAGCGATATACGAGCCGATGTCGTAGAGCTTCTCGCGATAACGCAGCATGAAGATTTCCCAGGCGCGTTCGCTACCGGCGGCACAAGCACGGGCCAGCGCCAACTCTTCCACGCGCAAGCTGAAGTAAAGATCGCTTATGTCCTGTTGTGTAGCAGCAGCGGGTAGATACTTCTCGGAAATGTTTTTCAGGATGGCGGCAAACTGCTCCTTGGTTAGACCAAGCTGCTCGCCTTTGCTCTTGCTGTAGAGATCCAACACGGCGGATTCCAATCCCAAAGCCACCTCTGCTACGGATTGGACACCGTGGCTCATCAACGCGGATACATCCCCCTTCGCATGCTACCAATTTTTCAGATGCAAGACGCTGGAATTTTGCCGTTCGATAAACAGTCAGGGTTGGAAAGGGACACCCCGAAGAAGCGCCCTCCCAGCTGATGCCGGGGTGTCCCTGAACGCCCTTGGAGGATCAACATGAGTTTCAAGATATGGCTCCCGATTCTGGTGCTTGTGGTAGTTGCGGCGCTGGCTGTCATTCTGCCCTGTGTGGGTGGCGAAGTCCCTTTAACCTCAGGGTACAAAGTGTTGCCGCCCATCCGGCATGGCAACCTCACCGTATTTCCAGTAGCGGCAGCCTCCTCACATAACACCCAATCTTTCTTGACGCTCGACGAAGGACTGCGGTCTGGCGAAGTAATCGTCACCGAGGCTGGAAACGTGCAGCCATTGATGAGACGCCGCAACAGGCCGGTCACTCACGATGGAGCACAGGTGAACCAACTGGTCCTGGTAAACAATTCCAAGCGGCCACTGATTTTGCTGGCCGGCGAGATTGTGACTGGTGGCAAGCAGGATCGCGTGATCGGCAAAGATCGTCTGGTGCCGGCCGAGAGCGATCCCATCGATCTTGGCGTTTTTTGCGTAGAACCCGGGCGCTGGGTGGCGACGTCGGCTAAGTTCGGTTCTCTCGGGACCGCGATGGCGCAACCTGCAGTTCGCGCTCGCGCCATGTCGGACAAGGATCAGGCCAAAGTTTGGTCGGAGGTGAGAAACGCGCAGACGGTGGTTGCTTCGCGGCTCCCGGCTCCTGCCGCCGCTGAGGTAGCAGGAACCAGTTCTTACGCAGGAGTGATGCAGAACGAAGAAGTAAAACAGCAGGTGGATTCCATCGCCGAACCCATCCAGCGCAACTACCAGAGCCTGATTCAGCAATTGCGCGAGCGCAATGCCGTCGGCGTGGTGGTAGCAGTCAACGGGGAAATTATCTGGGCGGATATTTTTGCCAGCACGAATTTACTGGAAAAATATTGGCCCAAGCTTGTTCGTTCCTATGCCGCCGAAGCATTCGTAGTTACCAAAGCCAAAGGTCGCGAAACCGATGTGAAGTCAGCCCAGGAATTTCTCGACACCATGGAAGGTCGCCGCGAGACAGTGGAGAGCGAACCCGGTCTCTACCGTCACACCGAAATCACCGGCGATGGCTTCAAGGCATTTGAGCTTACCGCTTTGCTGCCAAAAACTGGCTTTGATCTACATCTGGCAAAGATGGCGGAGTAAGAGGAAGGCCGCTGTCGCTGCCCAGCGGCCATCTCTTTCATTACGCGGCGGGTACTCGAAATGCGCGCTTCACAGCAATCTGATCCCGGCCTGGAGGGTGGGGTATTTCAAGACCGGCAGCAGTTCACGTTTCATGCGTGAGTTGTCGGCCACGCAGGAAGTCATTCCAGCATTGACGATATCCCGATTCAGAGGAGCTGCCGATCGCAACACCAGCGCTGCCATCTCGACGCTGAGCCCGGCCATGTGGAACATCCATGCCGGCAGGCGGAACGGACGGTGATAGCCATAGTGGTCGGCCAACCTGTCCAGGAAATCCTGAAGCGTGAGCGGGCCGTCATCGCAGACCTGGTAAATCCCGCGCGCCTTCTCATCTTCAATTGCCGCTTGCAGCGCCTGCAGGAAATCCGGCAAGGCAATTAGATGGGCCCAAGTCGGTTTTCTCCACACTGCCATCAACCGATGCCGCAGCAGCCATCGCGCGCCTTGCACCATTTTGATCTCACGTCCGTAAACGATCCCCGATCGAAATATGACAGGCGTCGTCGCAGAATCCTCACAAGCTTCCAGTAGTTGCCTCTCCGCCTCAAGACGAGTGCGAAAGTGGATCACATTTGAACTTGAATCCATCCGTCCGGTCGCTGGATGATCGAGAGTGGTCTCGCCTTCAACGTGCGGAAAACTGACCAGAATGAATTTTCTTACACCTCCGTCAATCGCCGCAGCGAGGAGATTCTTCACAAAACCAACGTTGGTCTTTGGCAAGAATCTCTCCGGAAGCGGCGCGAAGAGAACCCCGGCGAGGTGAACAACACAATCAACACCAACGCAGACGTCTTGGAGCGACTCTGGCCTACTCAAATCCGCGCGCCGCACTTCTATATTGGAATAGCCAACAGTGTCGAAGGGTAAGGGAGACTCATGGATTAGCAACCTCAATTGGTGCGGTGTCGTCATCAGATGCCGAGACACGTGCGAGCCTATGTTGCCGGCTGCTCCGGTGACCAACACCTTCACGCTAAATGCTCCTGCCGAGCCATGAACCGTCGGAAATAGATCATGCCGCCTGCGTCAAACAGGGCATGAGCGATCATCGGCACCAGGAGATTTCTGGACCACGCGAAGAAGAGACCCAGATAGAGACCTTGAAATATCGACCAGAGACTTATGACCCGCATTTCCTTCTTGCCAACATGGCCGAGCATGAAGAGAAATGATGCAAGAAGAAGACCAAAACGCTGTTGCAGGAAACCGCGGAAGAACACTTCCTCACCGCAAGCTGCAGTGAGACCGCCCAGAATCACTTGGGCCGGGCCCGGGTCGGCGAACTGTTTGGCGAGGGCGGCGGTCAGCTGCTCCGCATAAGTTTCACCTCTAAACAGTCCATATCCGTACTGCACCAGGCGGGTCCACAACGCCAGCCATAATGATCCAGCAATTCCAAAGATAATTACTTGCGATGTCGGTGTGATGTTGAATGGAAGTGCGTATCGGCGAATGCCCCAATAACCTGCTCCACCGAGTAGCAGAGTCACCACGATTTCCAGGCTCAAATAGCGTTTGATGTAAAAGAGCATAGGCAGGCGGTCTCAGTTTTGGGCAGAGCTATACCAGCTTCTCCAAGCGGCCGACTCATTGGGAAAATTCTGACCCGTGATATCACGCAGGGCCTGATAAACCCAAGTATGAGTCTGGGCATCCAGCGATGCGTCGTCAGCGTAATTCAATAGCTGCGGAATCACACTGCGACGTTGCTCCTGCGTCAGCATTCCAGATTGCGCCAGACTACAGGCGGCACGCTCGCGCACCATGG
>DATHJP010000435.1:0-8052 GCA_035489695.1 Terriglobales bacterium | reverse complement strand
CCGCGATCCAATTTCCAAACTCTGTCGCGGTGTTCGATTTCAAAGGGCGCACCGAGAGTCGAATGTTCCAGTTCACAGATGCCATCGGGTCGTATAAACACGCCACTCAGCTTGACCCTTCCAATGCAGACGTGACGCTCGGGCTGGCCCGTGCTCAAGCATCCGCGGGATTGAACGCAGATGCTGCGTCCACGCTAGATACAGCCCTGAACCGCTTTCCGAAAGATGCACGCTTCCAGGTTGAGTATGCTTTGGTGCTGATCAAGCAGGCGGAAACTGGCGACGCAGTCGCCAGGACTCGCGCCGAGAAGATGCTTCGATCTGCGCTGGCAATCGCTCCAACTAACCAGCAAGCACTCTACGAATTAGGAAATCTGGAATTGAATGACGGCCGGATCACAGAGGCTTCTCGACATCTCGAGCAAGTCGTTAAGCTGGCACCGCTGAGCAGCCAGGCGCATTTCGCGCTGGCGCGTGCCTATCGACGTTTGAAGCGCGTGGAAGATGCCCAAAAAGAGATGGATCTCTATAACAGATCGAAGGAAGCAGATTCGCGAGATGGGGGAGCGGCATCGCACAACGATGAAGCGAAAAACTAACGCTTCGCGGGTGCCATCTCACGCAGTGTTCGCAGGTCTTGCTCTAGCCATCGCGTTGGTCGGCGCTTCCACCGTGTTCACCGCCTTCGCAGTTCCGTCTAAAGAACTTTTCGCAGACATCACCCAGGAAGCGGGGATCACGTGGCGGCAGTTCAGTGGCGAATCGCCAGATCGCTTTCTGATCGAAACCATGGGAGGAGGAGTTGCCTTCCTCGATTTTGATAACGATGGATTGCTGGATATTTTCTTCGTGAATGGAGGCGAGACTCCCGGCGGCAAGAGCCCGGGTCCGATAAAGAATGCGCTTTATCGCAATCTGGGCAATGGGAAGTTCGAAAATGTCGCATCAAAGGCTGGTGTGGATCACATCGACTTCTACGGGATGGGAGTCGCTGTCGGTGATTTCGATAACGATGGCTTCCCGGATTTGTATGTGACCGGTTTTCCCACCAGCGCTCTCTTTCACAACAATGGCAACGGTACTTTCACCGATGTTACGGCGCATGCCAGAGTAAAAAACTCCGGCAGATGGGCGGCAGGCGCGGCGTGGTTTGACTACGATCGCGACGGATTACTCGACCTGGTCGTCACTAACTACGCGGAGTTTTCCTTTGACCAGCCGAAAAAATGCGAGGTGAATGGCGTGCGCTCGTACTGCGCGCAGGTGGCCTACAAAGGAATGCCGCTGACGCTCTATCACAACAATGGCGACAGAACGTTTACCGATGTCAGCGCGCGCTCTGGGCTGGACAAGATGATCGGCCGCGGACTGGGAGTGGTTGCCATCGATTTCAATGACGACGGCTGGCCCGATCTGTTTGTAGCTCGCGACGCCTCTCCGAATCTGCTGCTTATCAACAAGCGTGACGGGACTTTCGAAGACGCCGCGCTCGATGCCGAAATCGCCTATAACGCCAATGGCAATGCGAAGGCTGGGATGGGTGTCGACGTTGCTGACGTCAATGGTGACGGCCTCCCGGATCTGGTAGTCACGAATTTCAACGACCAGTATCACTCGTTGTTTATGGGGTCGGCGTCGTTCCCCTACCAGGACCGGACTGTCGCCTCTCACCTGGCACAGTTTTCCAAAGCCGATGTTGGCTGGGGAACGAAGTTCCTTGATTACGACAATGACGGGAACCCCGACCTAATCATTGCCAACGGCCACATCAACCAGTCGATTGAACTGATGCGAGCAGACGTCAAATACAAGGAACCTCTTCTGCTCCTGCACAACGAAGGCCAGGGTGTGTTTCGAAATTCCGCGCAGGAAGGGGGACCCGCATTCAATTCGGGTTACATCTCGCGCGGCCTCGCGGTGGGAGATGTTGACAATGACGGCGACCCGGATGTAGTGATTACGCGTTTGAACGGAACGCCGATGTTACTCCGAAACAACGTCGGCCAGGACAGCAATTGGGTCGGTTTCGAGCTCCAGGGGACCAAAAGCAACCGGGATGCGATCGGAGCCAAAATTACGGTAACCGCCGGAGCCCGGCGTTTGGTCAGGTGGATTCTGGGCGGTTCGAGCTATATTTCGTCTTCTGACAAGCGAGTGCTGGTGGGACTGGGGCATTCCCAGGTGAAGGCGGTTGATGTTGACATCCTGTGGCCCAGCGGTACCCGCCAAAAGCTCTCAAACCTGCAGGTAAATCGTTATCTCAAGATCGTGGAGGGAACCCAGTAGGCAGGTGCCTGTGCCATACAGGCAACCAGACACGTTTTCGCTTGACAATCGTACACCTTACAAGTGATAAATCGTTTTAATATTTCAGCGCGGGGGGCAAGCCATGTCACCGATCGAGAGAAGGTGCGGTTATTCCGGCGCGGTCAACCTTTCTACGCCACTACGCAAACAGACGGAGGGTGAGATGCAACGATCTATTTGGTTTATATGTAAGAGTTCTACCTCTTCATTTCTCGTCCTCCTCATGGTCGCACTCACCACTGTTCCAGCGATGTTTGGCCAGGCTTACTCCGGAACAGTCAGTGGCGAGCTGACCGATGCAACGAGCGCCGTGGTAACAGGGGCGAAGGTCATCCTCACCGACCAGGAAAAAGGATTTAACTTCCAGACGACCTCCGACAGTAGCGGAGGGTATTTGTTCCGCTCGATTCCTCCGGGCGTGTACGTTGTCAGCGTCGAAGCTGCGGGTTTTGCCAAGACCGAAAGCGCCAAGTTCAAGGTCGACGTAAACGAGAACGCGACCGCAAATCTGACGTTGAAAGTGGCGGGCGCCACGCAGACTGTCGAGGTGGGGGCGCAAGCGCAGGCAATCCAGACCGAAGACGCCGAGACCGGGCAGGTGGTGAACCGCAGGTTCATCAATGATCTGCCTTTGCTTGACCGAAATATCGAGTCCCTAACCGCTTTAGCGCCGGGCGTCACCGAGATGAACGATTCATGCCCGGAACCCTGTATTGGCACAAACTTTGTTTCCAACGGCAGCCGTGGGGCTACATCTGACATTCTGCTGGATGGCGCTTCCGCCACGAACTCGGAGCCCAATGGGGGAATCACATCAGTGACTTATCTGCCCTCACCGGAGGCAGTGGAAGAATTCAAAGTTCAGCAGACGAATTTTAGCGCGGAATACGGATTTTCCGGTGCCTCGGTGGTTAATGTGGTCTCGCGCTCCGGCACGAACAAGTTTCACGGCAGCGTGTACGAGTTCTTGCGCGACGATAGCCTCGATGCAAACGACTGGTTCGCAAACCGCAATGGAGATCCCATCCCTCCGCTGCGCCGCCACAATTATGGTGGCACCATTGGCGGCCCTATCTTCAAGAACAAGACTTTCTTCTTCTTCGATTACGACGGCTTGACTCGAACGGGATTGAGCACGGCTACGGGAGCTGTTCCCAGCGACGCGATGCGAACCGGTGATTTTGGCGAACTTTGCGCCGCACAGGGAGGAACGTTCGATGGCGCCGGACGATGCGGTGCGGACGCTGGTCAGATTTGGGACCCTTACTCCGGAACGTTCAATGGCACTATAACGCGCAGCACCTTCATTCCCTTCAATAACATCGCCACCTATGCGAGCCCGGGCGGTCCCAACCCCAATGTCGCCGGCAATCTGATTGACCCTGTGGCGCAGAAGATGATGACCTACTTTCCAGAGCCCAACATCAATGGCGGAAGCATTTACCAAAACTGGTTCGGGTCTGGTTCGAGCCACAGCTCCAATAAACAGTTTGACATTAAGATCGACCATCGCTTTACAGAAAACAATCTGATGAGCGCGAAGTTTGCTTATCAATACAGTCCCTCAGGCACGGGCCTCGATTGTTTCAAGAACTTTACCGATCCATGCCAGGGCGGTCCGGGTTGGACCAATGCTCACGCGTTCGCGATCAATGACACGCATACTTTCAGCCCGACCTTATTGCTGACTACGACGTTGGGGTTCACTCGTGGAGTCTGGCACATTGATGCCTACAACCCGCGTGGGGAGAATGATCCGCTCGGAACTTTGGGATTCCCGTCCTATCTGGAGGCCAACGGGTTCAAGGGAGTTCCTGCGATCTTTATCGACCAGTACACCCCGGCCGGCTATGCCAATATCGGCACGGATCCCTATGGTAATTACCGCCTGGGCCAGGACACAGGACAGTTATCGGCCACCATCGACAACGTGCACGGCCGGCACGATATCAAGTTCGGATTTGACGGCCGGATTCACCAGATTAACTACATACAAACCAACGCTGCCGTTGGATTCTTCAGCTTTAACACCGATGCCACCAATGCCTGCCCCGACGGATTGGACCTTTGCGGCGGAGATTCCATGGCGAGCTTTATGATGGGCCAGATGACGCAGGGCTGTGCCAGCAACGGTTGTGGGTCCTACGAAGAAATTCAATTCCGGCCGGCCACTACGAATTACCAATACGGATTCTTTGCGCAAGACAACTGGAAGGTCACGCCCAAACTTACATTGAATCTGGGCTTGCGTTATGACGTTACGTTGCCGCGCACTGACCGCTTTAACCACCAGGATTGGTTCGATACGAATGCCACCAGTCCATTGAATGGTGGAAGCGTGACCTATACCGACCCCGTTACCGGCCAGCCCGTGAACCTTGCCTTGAAGGGGGGGGAAGTCTTCGCCTCTTCGAAACAACGCACTAACTACGTAACCGACTGGAGCAACTTCCAGCCGCGCTTCGGCTTCGCCTATCAGGTCGTTCCAAACACAGTCCTACGCGGAGGCTACGGCATTTACTACGGGCAGTCGCGCTCCGGGGTCACTGGTGTTGTCCCCTACGGCAGTGCAGGTTTCAATCAGTTCACAAATGTGATCACTGTTAATCCAAACGACCTTGCAACTCCTTTTGTGAACCTGAACAATCCGTTTAAGTTTGGGTTGATTCAACCGGCAGGGAATTCGCTCGGGCTGTTGAACGATGTGGGTTTCGGTGCCAACGGTCCGATTCGTACGCCAAGCTGGAACCAAACACCCTATGAGCAGAGCTGGAGCTTCGGGATCGAGCACGAATTGCCGAGTCATATCTTGATCAACGCAGAATATATCGGCAAGAAAGGCACTCACCTGCCATTCAGCGGCTCGACAGAGCGAAACTTTTTGGGACCTTGGGTAGAGAATCTGCCGGTTGGAGATTTCACCGCAGCCACCCCATGCCAGGCCGGCCTGTCAATCGCATGTCTCAGCTCCGCGGTAACCAATCCGTTCGCCGGGCTTATCAGCGACCCGAACAGCACCATAGGCAGCAGCTTTCCGCAGATTCAGTACTATCAGTTGCTGCGTCCGTTTCCTCATTTCACCGGCGTTTCTACAGAACCGCAGATGATCGCGAATTCCATTTACCACGGACTGCAGTTGACCGCCGAGAAGAAGTACTCCAATGGATTGCAATTACTGGCAACGTTCACCTGGTCGAAGTCGATCGACAACGCTTCCGCTGCCGACACCAATGTGTCGTGGGCTGGTAGCTTCGACAGCTTGCAGGATCCCAACAAGCCGGAACTGGAACGGAGTTTGTCAAGCTTCGACATTCCCTATGTAATACAGTTCAGCTACAGCTACGATCTGCCGGTTGGGCACGGGCGAGCATTCCTGGGTAACTTGCCGCGCTGGGCGGACTTGATCATCGGTGGATGGAAGACCAACGGCATCTGGCGCATCTCTGATGGACGTCCGCTGGCCTTCTTCCTCGACGACGGTGGACAGCCACTGCCCACATATGGCTCACAACGGCCTGATATTGTGGGAACACCCAAGCGTAACCACGGTTCCGATTGGGTGGACAACTACTTTGCGGATAACAACGTATTCCAGCGTCCCGCCCCTTTCACCCTGGGTGATGCTCGGCGAACGCTGGGCAGCGTTCGTTCACCGTGGTCGTTCACGACCAATCTGTCGGTTGGGAAACAATTCCTAATCCGTGAGGAGATGAACTTCGAGTTCCGGGTCGAGGCGAAGAATGCCTTTAATCATCCGGTGTTCGGTACACCGGACACCAACGTCGGCGATGATACCTTCGGGACGATAAGTTACACGTCAGTGGGACCACGCGAGATCCAACTGGGATTCAAGTTCAACTTCTGACGAGGTCATGATCGCCAATGCAGATTTGATTCCCCGACATCAGCGATCATAGTGCTCCAAGGGTGCGCAGGATAGAAATCTCTTGCGCATTCTCTGAATTAACCTCAATTCCGTTGAACTCAGTCGTTGGCGCAAGGCATGAACTTGAACCTGAGGCTTTACCTGCTTCAATTGAACTCCCGTATTGTTCTGAACTGATTGAAGCTCTGCGCACAGGTGTCCGAGGATCTATGCAATTCATTGATGGGAAATGCCACAGTCTTCGGAATTGCATTCTGCTCGTTTTGAACATCACGACTATTTTGGCTCCGCTATCTTTCGCTCAAACGATCCGGGTAGATTCGAATCCCTCGCATGTCGCAAAGACATTTGTTCCTACGGAAGCATTGGGCGCCGGCATCGATCGAATTAACACTTCAGCGACCGACAAGCTATTCACCGATCCAGTCATGAAGCAAGTGCTCTCGGCGGGCTGGCAAACCGTGAGCTATCGTCAGAACACGGAGCTGTTCATCGAAGCCTGGCACTGGAACCCGCAGGGCACGTGGAGCGATCCGGCAGGCCGCGGCTATTTCGTTGGCAATCCCAAGCCGGGGGATTTTATTCGGCATTCGTTCGGCTACAACCTTCCGCATCGAGGTTTCACGCGTAACGACGGCACAGATGCGTACGGCTATTCCCGTATCACGGACGGTGATGAGCAGACTTACTGGAAGAGCAATCCCTATCTGGCAAAACCATTCACCGGCGAAGACGATTCCAGTTATCCGCAATGGGTGGTCGTGGACCTTGCCAGCCACCACGATGTGGATGCAATTCGAATCTCCTGGGGTGAGCCTTACGCGCGGCGTTATCTGGTCCAATACTGGACAGGCGAAGATCCCATCAAGCAGCCAACCGCCGGCGCGTGGGTCACATTTCAAGGTGGAGAAGTAACTTCAGGAAACGGCGGGAAGGCGACCCTCAGGCTCGCCTCCGCGCCAATGCTGGTGCGTTACCTGCGCGTCTGGATGACGCAATCGTCGAACACCTGCGACGACCACGGCTCTGCCGATAAACGCAACTGCTTGGGATACGCAATTCGGGAAATCTACCTGGGAACCATGTCAGCAGATGGCAAGTTCTATGATCTCGTGCGGCACACGCCAGATCCCGATCAGACCACGACCTATTGTTCGTCGGTCGACCCCTGGCACGAACCCCAGAATGTGAACGAAAAACGCGATCAGGTGGGATTTGATCTTTTTTATACCAGCGGCTACACGCGCGGCCTGCCCGCGGTAGTGCCAATCGCGCTCATTTATGGCACGCCGGAGGACTCTGCGAATCAGATTGCCTATTTGAAAACGCGCGGGTACCCAATCTCATATGTGGAGATGGGCGAGGAGCCGGATGGTCAATACATGCTACCGGAAGACTACGGCACTCTTTACTTGCAATGGGCGACGGCTCTCCACAAAGTTGACCCAGCCCTTAAGTTGGGCGGCCCAGTGTTTCAAGGGGTCAATCGTGATATTCAGGTCTGGCCGGATTCGCAGGGCCGGACCTCATGGACAGGACGCTTTATCGCCTATCTGAAAGCACACAACCGTCTCAAAGATCTGGCTTTCTTTTCGTTCGAGCACTATCCGCTCGAGCCCTGCAAGATCCAATGGAGCAGTCTGTACGATGAACCCAAATTGGTCAGCCACATTCTTGACGTTTGGAGAGATGACGGGGTGCCTCCGAATGTTCCGTTGCTGATTACCGAGCTCAATATCGCTTGGAACACGGGTGAGTCGTTCGTTGACACCTTCGGTGCCTTGTGGCTCGCGGACTTTGCCGGTGCGTTCTTCACCGCCGGCGGCGACGGACTTTACTACTTCCATTATTTGCCGATG
>DATHJP010000434.1:0-2272 GCA_035489695.1 Terriglobales bacterium | reverse complement strand
GCCAGGGCATTTAATAATTTTAACGCCTGGGCGATAAAGCAAACCCAAACGATTAGGCTTAACCTGCCCCCGAGGAATTATGTGTTAGACACGCAAAGCGCCAAACGCTTCATGCAAGGGATTAAGCGCCTTATTGTGGATGGTTATGACGCTTCTCTGAACAAGATCTTTGCAGGCGGCAAGGGATGGCCAACGGACAACCTTCATAGTGCCCGGATAGCCACTGCGTCCGCGGGTTCCAACACCGTCACGCTCCTTTCGCCATCCGACCACTCCAGATTTACGATTGGCGGATGGGTCGCGGTTGCGGCGTTCGATATGATGGCTTGGGGCTACCCACAAAATCCATGGTATTTTGAGTATCGAAAAGTGACGGCGATTAATCCTTCAACCGGCGTCGTCACGCTCGACGCTAAACTTAGCAACGATTACCTGTCCACGTATCCATTGCACAGCCCTGGGAGTGCCTCCTCGGCGGATATGGGCGGCCCGGCAACGATATTTGCGATGGATGCTTCATGGGATACGGAAGTCATGTTCCGGGGGGTAACCTTTGGTCAAACTGCACAGGAGGTTTATGGTGCTGCACGCTCTATTCAGTATATCGATTGCAAATTCCCGAATAGGGGTCCTGCTCCATCTCAAGGTCAGCACTGGAAGGCGGTCAGAACCGATCTTGGCCCCTACGTAGAGGTGGATAAGGTTGTTGAGCTTTTGCAGTTAGACGAGGTTACCTGTGTTCGGGGACACGGCCAAATATTATTCCAAAGCGCATCGATAGAAAAGTGCGTGATGACAAACTCGCGCATCAGTTATCTGAATGGAACCCCCAAGCACATGGTCATCAAGGCCACAAACATCCAAAAGTTAAGGATAGGAGCTACGGGCTATGGGAACACCCTTAGTCTTTTGATGGAGACTTGCCAGGTCAACAACCTTACAGCGATTGCAGAAAGAGTTTCATGGCCTCCTGGGTCGATTGTAAATGGAAGGTTCACGACACCTAATAAAGGTTCGGCAGGGAAACGGTTCGTGCCAGGTGGGAAATATTTCTTCACCGCAGCGGGCGGAACTTATAATTACGGTACGCCGTTCGTTTGCACAGCAATTACAGCCGATGGCACGAATAATTATTTCGACACAACGCTGCCTAAGAGTTTCTCTGCGCCGGTTGACAACACTGGAAACTATTGGGTGTCGGCGCACCCATGCCCGGACGTAACGGTGCGCAACTGTCACGGATGCCCGGGTATTGTTAACTTATCGCAGGCACCCGCTGGCAGGCCGCTATTTGAATATGCGCGGCTCATGGTGACCGGCGATTTTGCTACAACAGGCAGGATGATAATCTGGGGGACGCTGGTAAAATTGCGCGTGAACGTCACTCGCGCTTATACCGGCACACTTGCAACCCTCAATTTAAATGTGCTCGGCCAGTTTGGTGCTGGAATCGTTGGCGTGGACGGATTTACTTTGAGTCAGTGGGACCCCATTATTAACCTCAAGATCGCTGGTGAGCGCATCATTACGCCTGGCGCGTTTACGGGGAATCAGACAGGCGACAGCAATCTTTCCATCGGGGCCATTTGGCTCTACAATGGTTTTAGTCCGCGACTCTCGGCTGATATCAGCGGGGACACGGAAGATAAATGGCCGACTGTGGAGATTGAAGTCATAGCGGACCAGGGCATAACGGCAACAGAAAAGTCCAAGACGAAGCGACGATTTTAACCTGATCGTTTTCACGCTTTGGTTTTAGATTTCAGGTTTTTAATGAGCGAGACGATAATCACGGTCGAGAATCTCGGAAAGAAGTACTCAATCCGTCATCAGCGGAATGAGCGCTACACCGCCTTGCGCGACGTGATCACGGATAAAGCGAAATCATTCTTTCGCCGCGATGGGAACAAGATAGACACGACGCGCGAAGACATCTGGGCACTCAAAAATGTGAGCTTTAGAGTCGAGCGCGGCGAGGTCGTCGGCATCATCGGCCGCAATGGGGCTGGGAAAAGCACGCTTTTGAAAATTCTGAGCCGGATTACGGAGCCGACCGAGGGACGGGTACGCATTAGGGGGCGGGTGGCAAGTTTGTTGGAAGTTGGCACCGGTTTTCATCCCGAGCTGACCGGGCGGGAAAACATTTTTCTAAATGGCGCGGTTCTCGGGATGACGCGTGCGGAGATTCGGAGCAAGTTCGAGGAAATTGTTGCGTTTGCGGAAGTGGAAAAGTTTCTCGACACACCAGTGAAACGTTATTCGAGCGGGATGT
>DATHJP010000433.1:0-2530 GCA_035489695.1 Terriglobales bacterium | reverse complement strand
CCAGCTTGCAACGCTGAACGGTTCAACCGTGGTTGCGCAGATGACTTCGCGGCTGGTCTGGTATGGACTCTTTCAATTGGCGGTGGCTTTGATCATCATGTTGCCCGCCAGCCTGGAGCGCCTGAAGCCTTTGCAGCCGATGCGCTATTTGCATCTGCTTTACCTCATTTTCGTTTTGATTTCCGGCGGCTTAATCGGCCGTCACATTTTGCGGAAACACATTGTTCGATGGGTGTTGCTTTTTGTACCTCTGAGTTTGGCTATGTTCTACGCGCAGCGACAGACATTTCCTGCTTCCCCGCACTTGGAGCTTCCCGGCACTGTTTCCCACAATCCCTGGCTTGAGGCGTTTGACTGGATCCGGCAAAACACGCCGCCGGACAGTTACTTCGCTCTCGATCCCTATTACATGGAGCGCCGCGGTGAGGAGTTCCATAGTTTTCGCGCCTTGGCCGAACGCAGTGCGCTCGCCGATTATGTGAAAGACCCATCAGTCGCGACCCAGGTTCCTCGTCTGGCGCCTCGATGGCTGGAAGAAGTGAAGGCTCAAGAGGGATGGCCTCACTTCCAAACATCCGATTTTCAGCGGCTCAAGAATCGCTTCGGAGTGGACTGGGTGGTGTTGGAGGGCAACGCGGCACCCGCCATGGATTGCCCGTACCACAACGAGTTGTTGAGGGTGTGCCGAATTGAGTAACCATCATAATTGCGCCTTCTTTTAGCAGCGATTAGCATCGAATCAGATATGAGCATTGGTTCTGTAACCCGGAGCTTGCGGCCGCGCATGGCGGTAGGGGAGATTCTTGCTTTCGCCTACGAAAACTTTTGCAGCAACAAAGTCCGATTTGCCCTGACCGCTTTGGGGATGGTGATCGGCACGGCGTCGCTAATCCTGGTGGTCACCATTGGAATGACCGGCAAGCAATACGTGCTGAATCAAATCCAGGCGATCGGCGCCAATCTGATTTCTGCCGAGTACGTCAGTGGTGGCGAGCGCATCACCAACGTTACTGCCGACCCGCTCACCCTCGCCGACATGCAAGCCGCACAGGAAGACGTGCCTGGCATCATCGCCGCATCTCCCGTGATTCCGCTCGGCGAACGAATTCCCATCGGTGGAGGAAAGGAACGCGATATCCAGGTCCTCGGGGTTTATCCCGAGTACCGTATCGTGCGCAATCTGGTGGTGCTCTCGGGAAGATTTTTCGATGCCCAGGACGAGCAGGGTCACAATAAAGTGGGCGTCATTACTCAGAAAATGGCGGAGTCGCTTTACGGGTCACAAGAGGATGCTATCGGCAAGGTAATCAAGCTCAGCGGACTGCCCTTCACAATTATTGGAACCTTCCGGGAGCGCGTGGACACTTTCGGACAGTCCGAAGTGATCGACAATACCATGGTGATTCCTTACACCGTGAGCCGGTATTTCACGGACACGCCCACGGTGCGGCAAATCTACTTCTCGGTCGCAGATCCTTCCATGGTGGCTCCGGCGACGGATCAAATCAAGAGCGTAATTCAATCGCGTCATCGTCCGGAGTCGGTATACAACGTGCAAAACCTGACTCAGTTAGTGGCAGTTGCCGAAAAGACCGCGAACGCCCTGACCGTGGTGCTGTTGCTGGTGGCTGCCATCACGTTACTTGTCAGCGGGATCGGGATTATGAACATTATGCTGGCTACGGTAAGCGCCCGAATCCGTGAGATCGGTATTCGCAAAGCGATTGGCGCCACCAATCGAGAGATTCGCTTTCAATTCCTGTCAGAGGCGGTTTTGATCTCTCTGATTGGCGGGTTTGTCGGAGTCATCATCGGACTCGCTCTGCCTTTTTCGGTGCGATTTTTGACGGAATACCGCATCCCGATTTCTGGACTATCCGCAATTGTGGCTATCGTGGTGTCTTCGCTAGTGGGAGTTTTATTCGGAACAGTGCCAGCGACACGCGCCGCCAAGTTGGATCCAGTGGAGAGCCTGCGGTATGAGTAACGGCTCACGTAACGACAGGCGACTCGCGTGTTTAAACCAGGGCCCGGGTCGATAGAATGAGTCGACAAGATTTGTCTCTGTCGCCCCTTCGGGGCTTGGCTCCTTCTTACGAAGGGAACCCACGGCTGGCGCCGTGGGCTGCATTCTTGAGCCGCTTCGCGGCTGGGTCTGGTTCTCCTCTTGGAAAAGACGAAAACTGCCCAGGCGAGCTCGCCCGGGCCTATGCAATCCGCGACCAAAAAACAAGAAAGCCGGGCTGGTTGGCCCGGCTCATCTGTCTAACCACCTTCGGGGAGCGACTTGGTTTCGAAGTCCCCGCAGATCTTGTCACCGCTTACATCACCAATGCTAAGTTCTCCAACTCCTGTTGCAGGACCGGCAAAGAGCACCCCGCCATTTCCACACGGCCCACCGCGTCCATAGCCGCTTGCGGAGAAACTCCGTAACCACGCCCCATCAGGAATACTTGCAAAAGCTCGGCTGCCTCGCGCGAATCAATCAGTCCTCCCTGCAACAGATCGTTCCGCAAGGCGGTTAATTCGG
>DATHJP010000432.1:0-7696 GCA_035489695.1 Terriglobales bacterium | reverse complement strand
CCTCTCATTAAGTCGAACGAAAATGATATGCGCTCAAATTGAGATGCGTCAACTGCCCCAAAGGACGCACGGGGTTACCGGGAAACAATTGTCCCCCAAAGAACAATCTGCGAGCACGGCTCCGATTATCGCGGCAGTGTTGCCGGAAGGTTGGCCAGCGCGTAGCCCATCACGGCCATCGCGGCTGCGTTTTCGCGCAACTCTCGCGGAACAATTTTGTCCAGAGTGTCGGCGGCGGTGTGATGGTAATTGAAATAGGTTCGGCCATCCTGCATGATGCCGAATGCTGGAATGCCCGCCTTGGCCATGGGCGCAATGTCTGATCCCGGACTCTGGTCCGTTATTTTTATCAAGTTTGCGCCGAAGCTGCGCAGAATTTCCTGCGCTGGTTTAAGCCACGGCAGAGCATTGGCGCTGATCTTCGCGTCAAATCCCAGTGGATGCGATGCTCCCAGGTCGCTCTCAATGGCCGCAACGTGATTGGCGAATTCGGTTCGATGGGCGGTTGCGTAAGCATCGTGTCCACGTCCGCCATTTTCCTCGTCCATCCAGGCAATCACTCGGATGGTCCGCTTGGGATGAAGATGCAGCCGTTGAATCAGTTCCGCGGTTTCCATCGCCACGGCCACTCCAGCCCCATCATCGATCGCGCCCGTTCCCAGATCCCATGAATCCAAATGTCCCGAGACAATCACCACCTGTTCAGGATGCTCCGAGCCCTTCAGGTCCGCCACCACGTTGTAGCTCAGCACCTCGGAAGCATTCTGGGAAGTCAAAATAACGTGCATGCGTACTTTACCCTGCGCCGCAAGATGTGCAATCAAGTCCGCGTCCTCGCTGGTGACTGCTCCGGCCGGGATGCCTGCTGGTTCGCCCCAGCCGGTATGCGGCAGACGATAATCCGCGCCTCCCACAGAACGAACCAAAGAGGCGATAGCACCAAGTTCCACCGCCGCTTTCGCCCCCTTCGCGCGGTACGCGACCGCTTCGCCATAGGCTTCCCCAGCGAACCCAGCCGCGGCTTTGTCTTTGTCGAAGTGGGTATTGAATAAAACAATCTTCCCCGCCACTCCCTGCCGCCCCAGGTTCTTTAGCTCATCAAAGTTGTTCACCGCCACGACCTCGGCTGTGAGTCCTTCGGCAGACGTCGGAGTACTCGCGCCCAATGCAGTCAGCACAATCTTCTGTTTGGTGCCGGCGGCTTGTCCGGGATACTCAACCAGTTCCGCAGTTTCTATTCCGCGGATCCAGTGCGGAACCCGCACCTCTTCCAGGCGGACCTCGAGCCCAAGTTTTCGCAGCTCCTCTGCGACGTAATCGACTGCGGCCTGAGCCTGGGGCGAGCCCGAGGGCCGTGCCCCGATATTTTCCGTCAGGTGCGCTACTTGTCGATAGGCGTATTCGTCTGCCAATGCCGCTTCTCGCAGAGCGGTCAACTCATTAACCAGCTCTGGCGGATACTGTTTTTCAGATTTTGCAGTTTCATCCTGTTCGTAAGATGACTTTGGCGGAAGACTCTTGGTTTGGGCGATGGCCAAAGTGGCCAAAAGAAAAAAGGCGACAATTGGAAGGCGCATGAAGTTCTATGGATGTTACCTGGAACGGAGACGATTCGGATTCTACAACTGGCTACTAGCCACTGGCCACTGATTCTAAAAAAGCGGCCCCATTTCTGGGGCCACCAATCAAAAGAGGCATGTAGGGTAGGACGGTCAGGGAAGGCGATTCAGGTCACCGCTCCGCCGGGCGGAACGGTTCAACAGGAGATGTCGAGAACGGTGGTGGAAATTGCGGGTCATTCTGCGTCAGCGGCCTCTTTTCGTGCTTGCTTAAGAAGCACTTGCGCAGCCAAAGCATCTACTCCCCGGGCGATAGAACCGGCTATGGGCAACTGATTGTTGAATCGGGACTTGCCCCAACTTAGAGGACTCACTTTCCCTGCAATCAGAAAAGCAAGGAAAAGAAGAAATGCACAATACTGCACATTGGCTGCATGACACTGCCGCGGAAGTCAGTGGTCAGTTGGCAGGACTGACCACTTTTGCCTTAAGAATTCCCCGCCACAGTCCGGAGCTTGCCGGGAAGGAAATGATACGGAGGCCATGGACCGCTGATCAGCAGTTCGCAGTTCTTCAATTGCTTGGCGGCACTGCTATAGCGGTTTTGATATTTTTCCACAGACTTGGAATCGATCAGGTGGGCGATGTCGATCAACATTCCGTCCGAGTCCACCCGCTTGCAACTGATCTCTTCCTCAAGCGGATTGAATAGCTTATGCACCTGAACCGACAGGGCACGCGCCTTGGTCTGACGTTCGCGATCCTTCGAGGCTTTCTCCCGCAATTTCACCAGATATTCACCGCCGACAGTATCGGGCAGAACGACATCCGGCAGAGCTGCGCGCAATGATCCATCGCTGCGGACCAGCACTTTTAAGTGCATCTCCGCCTTGCCGCGCAACCGGGCCACGCTTAGGCCAAAGGTGCGGCGGTTGGCGCGCACGGCCTGTCGCAAAGCCTCGTCCGTATCGAAAATCGTACCGAAGCGGAAGGGCAGCACGGTGCCACTGCGGAAGCAAACACTCACCACTCGCGCATGCTCGAGGACGTGCTTCTCCCCAAGCTGCGCGCCATCGCGGTCGTACTCGCTGACAATTACGGTGAATTCTCCGCTGGGATAACCCAGCACGGAAGCTCCATTGACGCCCTGAATCCCTTCCAGCAAGAAAGGCCGGCGAGCGCGGGTGCCATTGGTTAGGGTCTGTTGCTCAGTGAGGCAATAAGCGTACCACGACATAAGTTCTCTCCGAACCTGGTGCGAGGCGAGAGTGATTCACCTCAAGCATTGGTGATAATTGGTTACGGCTCTTGAACCTTGGAAGAATGGGCAGTGCTGCGACTAGACTGAACGCTTGTTGCTGCGTCCATGTTGCATATTACCGCTTCGGCCGGGAAAAATGCAACTTTTTCGTTGCAGAAGCATCGCTTTGATGCGGAGCTACGGTGCAAGTTTTTTCAACGGGGTCATGGTTGCCCCGTCTATGACTTCAATATTCGCCGCAAAATTGTAGGTGTGAACGCCACAGAGGCCGCCGCTGGGGACGACCGTTTTCAGCAGCCGCTCCGCATATCGGGTTCTTGAAATTTCCGTTATCTCATTCAGAGAAAAACTGTAACCGTAAGTCGGGCAACAACTTTGGCTCGGTCGGATCCAGCGATGGCCGGATTGGAATACCCGCCCGGCGCCACGGTTGTTGCGGATATCGGTTGAGATCGGGTTGGCGGGGTGGAACTGCCATTGCCCGTCAAGTGAGTCCGAGTAAAAAAGAAGCAGAGAGCCGGCGCCCGCCTCTGGTTCTGCACGAGTAGTGAGCAGCCACCAGGTCTCGTCCTGCTGCCAGATCGTGGTATCGACGAACTTCCCGTGCAACAGAGTCCGCTCTAGAACCCATTTGCTCGGAAACTCCAGGCAGCGATAGAGATCGACAGAACGGGAATCACGCGCTTCCGGCACCATGAAAAGGTCGCTTCCGCTTCGAAACACGTGAGGGTAGGAGTAATGACAATTGGGATTGTCCAGACACCGCACCGGCGAAATCAGGCCGCCATTCGCGGAAATTTCCGCACACGAAATCCAGGCTCGCGACTCGCGATAAGAAAAATCTTCGAAAAACATCCAAGTCTTGTTCTCGTGCTCAATAAGAAACGGATCCGCCCAGAATTGCCCTTTGTGTGGTTCAATCCACTTGAATCCTTCCAAGTCATTCCCGGAAGCCGAATCCAGAAGACGCTTTCCGCCGATCCGGATACCGATCCTCCAATGCTGCACTTTCTTTTTGCGAAAAGGATACTGAACCGATTTCTTCAGAAAAATCGGCCCCAGCCAGCGCACGATCTCTGCGTTGGTTGGACTGCGATAGATTTTCCGTTTTCCTCTGTAAGCGGCAGCGGGGACCGCTCTCTCCTTCACATAATCCCAGCCAAATTGGTGAAGTTCACTGAGCTTGCGAATTACGAGATCAGTCGATCCCCAATAAGGTGCAAATCGATTTCTGGAAACCATTACCGTCGGCTGCGTGGCGAAGAGCGATTTACATAGCACCACGCCGCCATCGAGTTCTTCGGTCAAGACCTGCAGTATCACGCCGGATAGAGGGGCTTTCTCATAGAGCTCCCAGAAGTGAGGCGGCCCGCCCCGATAAAATTCGTTGTCGCCATGGTGGTACGACCACACTCCATAGCGAGCCGAGGTCAGAATCTCGCCATGAAGGATGTTAAAACCGAAGCGCAATAAGACATCGAGCTTCTTCGATTGGATTTTCTCGATGGCGTCAGGAGGAAAACGCTGCACGAATTTCTTGCCGATCGGTTCCACTTCAATGCTTTCAATTCCCGCGAACAGGGATGAACAATCCACGAAGTCTTGAGGATGGTTCGGCGGCTTCGTACGCCGGTCGAGACGAAGGTACAAATCGTAAAGAGCAGTTTTTCGAAGTCTAGGGTCGAGCAATCGTTTTTTCAGTGTGCCGATAACTGACCTCGACGGACTTTCCGGCACAACCGGCTGCGTTTTCTTCCGAAACACCAGCAGCTCTAGATTGGCAAAATTGCTGCCCTGAATGTCCTCGATTATTCGGGCGAAAAATGCGGAAAGTTTCGGAGTGTCTAAAAGAATTCCAATACGTAGCGGGGGGCCAACTGCCGGAGAGAAGCGAAAAGGGTGGGCCTCCGGATAATTTTCGGAGACCTTTTCTTCACTCCCAGCCGATCCTGATTCCATGGGGCCTTGAACTCTGTCAGCAGCTCTTGATCATTTTATTTTGTTCTTGATTGCGCTCTTCGCGGCCTCTCGCTCCTGCAGGGCGACTGTGACCACGCGCAGCATGTCGTCCCACGGCGCCGGCTTGCCCGTCCAAATCTCGAATTGACGAGCCGCCTGGTGCACAAACATCTCAACTCCGGGAATTACTTCCGCCCCACGCGCCTTGGCTAGTTTCATCAGGCGAGTCTCTGGAGGATCGTAAATCATATCGAAAACGTAGCGAGCATTAATCTCGTTCTCGTTCAAGGGTGATTCGCGAGTATTTCCCATCCCTACCGGCGTGGCGTTGATGATCGCGTCAAAAGTCAGTTTCTTCAGATCCGCCCGCTTGATCGTCCGTGCTCTCGCCCGGTGAGCCAGTTTCTTCGCCGGACCAATACTTCGGTTGAGGATGTAAACCTCTGCTCCGCGCTCTTTGAGTCCGAAGACCGCGGCTCGGGCCGCTCCGCCGGCGCCCAGAACCAGAATCTTGGCGTTCTCGATCGTAATCCGCTGCTCCAGCGGTCGAATCACGCCGGAAGCATCGGTATTGAATCCGTACAGCTTCCCATCCTGCGCTCGCACCACGGTGTTGCAGGCTCCAATCTTCGTGGTGTGCGAGTCCATGTTGTCCAGATATTTCAGGATGGCCTCTTTGTAAGGCATCGTGATGGAAAGACCATGGATGGGGATGTCGCGTACGCAGGCCAGGAGGTCTTTCAGTGTCTTGGCGTGCAAGGCAACATAAACACCATTCACATTTTCGCGGCGCAAGGCGGCATTCATAATGGCGGGCGAGAGCGAATGCGTAACCGGGTCTCCGGCTACGCCATATACACGCGTTGCCGCATCCACTTGTTCAATGCGGTAGGTGCTCCGCAACTCCTGCGCCGTGACTTGGCCCGGCGCCGTCTTCTCGTCCGGGCTCAGCGCAGCAAAAGTAAACACGCTTCCCGCGCGAACTCCCAGCACCCGGCTGATGATGCCTTGCTCCCCCATGCACAAACCGATCAGTGAGTGTTTGTCGCTCTGTTTCTCCAGGAATTTCATCATCGCCACGTTGTCATACAGAGTGGTGGCGGAGGTCACGATCTTGTAGAAGTCAGCCGCAATCGCGACCATCTTTTCCAGGGTTTCTTCCAATTTTTTGGTAGCCCGATAATCATGATAGGAAAGGATCAAAGCCGCCTTGGAGCGCAATCTTTGCAACTGCGGGGGTTTTACGCGCGCCGCACTCTGCAGCTCCATATCGACTAACTGGCATCCGGCGGCGGACGCTTTGGCTAACATGTCCAACTGGCTGGCGATGGACCCTCGAAACCTGCCTCCGTTGGCCACCCTGCGGCAGGTGCCAATCACGACCACGTGAGGGTGGTATTCCGTGAATCGCTTGATCTTTGGAAACGCCAGGGCGGGACGTGAAAGATAGTCTAACCTGAACTCCAGAAAGGTGTTATCGCGAACCAGAGCCTCAGCTTTTTCCACCATCTCCGAGGCGTCGGAGCCAGTTACTGCTACGCAGACACGCGGCAGCCGCAGGGGGAGAAGCCGCGAAACATAGCTGTGGGGGACGGCATTCATGATGCTTGAACGATTCGGCGCGATATTACAGGCGCGTAATTCCAGATGCAACAACGGATTATGAATTTCCGGCGGTACTTGAAACTTTTTAGTGTATCTCCTATGACACCCTCGTAACCTTGACCCACCCCTACTCTATTGTTACTGTCCGACTGAAGGTCTTTATTTGCTGTAGTTAGCGGGGGAAACTACCGCTCGGCTCCAGCTCTGAGTGGGAGATAAAATGAAGAAAACAGTGTTATTGATGTCATTGCTGTTGCTGGCTATGTCAGTCCAGGCACAGCAAGCGGATTCCAGTTCGGCCAACTCGGCCGCTGAGCCATCCCCCCAGGGAACGTCACCCACCTCAGTCAGCTTCCCCGTCGAACGCGTGCAGACGCCGACCCATGCCGACCTCTATTGCGCCGGTTTTCTTACCAAGCAATCCGTGCCCAATGCTAATTTTGTAGCGGGTGGCTTGCACACTGCGAACACGACTAAGTTCGTCAATGGCGACATGATCTATCTGGGCGGAAGTGGCTACCAGAGCGGACAGGAATACACCATCCTGCGTGCCCTGAAGGATCCTAATAAATACGAATTGTTCGCTGGTCAGAACAGCTTGATCAAGGCAACGGGACAGCCTTACGCCGAACTGGCACAGGTCAAAATCATCGACACCCGTAGCAAGAGCGCGATCGCGCAAGTGGAGTTCAGTTGCGATGCAGTCGTTCCCGGCGATATCGCCGTGCCCTTTGCCGAAAAGCCGGCGGTCTCCTTCCATTCTGCCGTGCACTTTGATCGCTTTGCACCGGCGAATGGCAAGCTCAGCGGACGCATCGTGATGGCCAAGGATTTCGATACCGTAGTCGGAACCGGACAGAAGGTCTATATGAACGTGGGGGCCAGCCAGGGCATCAAAGTCGGAGATTACTTCCGGGCGGTACGCTCTTATGAAGCCGATTTGAAGGATCCAGTGGACTCACTCTCGTTCAAGGCTTCCACCACCGAAGATACGCAAAAGGATGCGCCCTCCATCGAGCCTAAGTTCATGAGTCATAACAAAGGTCAAGTAATTCGTGTTGCTGATCTGCCGCGTCGTGCTGTAGGGGAAATCGTTGTCATTAGCGCCACCGACACAACCGCCACCGGAATGATCGTTTTCGCTTTGGAGGATGTCCACGTCGGAGACGGTGTGGAGCTCGACGAGCAGCAATAAGTTTTCCGGATAATGCGCATTCCTTGGGGAGAAGTGAACAACTTCTCCCCTTTCGTTTTTGCAGCGAACTGGCCGACGAGGCAGGCTAGTCCACATCGCGATCCCCAAAGACTTCCG
>DATHJP010000431.1:0-10256 GCA_035489695.1 Terriglobales bacterium | reverse complement strand
TACCGATCTCAGCCTGGGTGGATGCTACCTGGAAACCAACTCACCGTTTCCTGAACGTACCCGGGTTGTGCTCACCATGCGAATCAAACAACTTCAGGTTCAAGCTGAGGGCATAGTGCGCGTGATGCATCCCGAAGTCGGTATGGGAGTGGAGTTCACCCAAAAAACCACGCAGCAGCGGGAGCATGTGGAAAAATTCATTCATACGCTGACTACGAGCGGTGGCGTGCCTCCCGACCTTCTGGTCGAGCCGGAAGGTTTTGAGAGTGGCGAGCCCACCACACAGGTTACAAACATCGACGAGCCCTACGATCCGTTGCTCGATCTTTTCCGTAACAAAGCCGAACTCGACACCGAATCCTTCCTGACCGAGCTGCGAAAACAGCGACATTCCGACCACGATTCAGTTGAAGCTGGAATCTCCCTCGACGTGTGACTTGGGGATATTGCGATGGTGCCCGGGGACGGAATCGAACCGTCACGCCCCTTTCGGGGCCCGGGATTTTAAGTCCCGTGCGTCTGCCAGTTTCGCCACCCGGGCTTAAACGATTGAAGAGGCAAAAGTAGTTTACCGTACCTGGCTTTCAGTTGGCTCAACCCGGTTTGGTTTTCCACACTCTGAACTTTCGCCGGGGCACACACGGGAAAAGCAATTAACCGGTATTGCGTTCCCGCCTGCGATGACGCACAATACGTTTGACCAGATTGGAGTCGGGGATGCGTCCATCGAAGCTGCGCAACATTTTTTGCTGGATGCTGCTGGCGGTCATGCCGGCGTCGCTACTGGGAGCCGATTCCGGGGCGGCTATGCTGTACGCCAACGGCACGGCCTGGATCAATGGCACAAGCGTGCCGCGTAGTTCGGCCGTTTTTCCCGGCGATCTGGTGCAGACGCGGCCGGACGCCGTGGTTCATATCAATGCGACTGGTTCGAGCGTGATGATCCTGTCTGATTCGCTGGTGAAGTATGAAGGCAATGCGGTGTCGGTGGAGCATGGAAAGGTGAAAGTGGCGACCACCAAGGGCATGAGCACGCGGGCCGGGGAAGTAGTAGTGACGCCGGCGACCCCGGAGTGGACGGAATTTGACGTAACCGACGTGAACGGAACGGTGGAGATCGTAGCCCGCAAAGGTGACGTGAGCATCAGCAATGGAACGGAGACCACCCGGCTGGCGCAAGGCGAGCAGACCACGCGGGACGATTCGGAAAACCAGAAAAAGAAACGGAGAGCGGCGGGCGCGGCCCCTGCTGCCGGCGGAGGTGTGCTGGATTCGCCTTACGCCATCGGCATAGGCGCCGGAGCCGTGGGAGGACTACTGATCTGGGTGCTGCTGCAGGGAGATGAGCCAGCCAGTCCAGTGGATCCGTAAAAAGCCCGTCGTATACTGCTTGCTCGCCGCCGTGGGTTCGAATCCGGCTTGCGCCTCCCCGTCGTGAAATACATTCTGAAGAGTCCTTCCCCTGTTGAGGAGCTATGCGAAACCGCCCTGGGGTAGTGTTTGCTGCGTTTGTTCTGCTTCTCCTCTTCTCATTATCAGGTTGCGGCGGTGGTTCCGGATCCGTGCCGCCTCAGCAGGTGTTAGTTCACGTCTCAGTTTTTCCTAGTCAGGCGACGGTCGCAGCGGGAGCTACCCAAACATTCTTTGCTACGGTTACCGGGACGGCGAACCATCTTGTCACGTGGAAGGTGAATGGAGCGATTGGCGGAGATGCCACGTCAGGTACGATCGACAGTACGGGACTTTATACCGCGCCCGCTACGATTCCTAGTCCTGCCACGGTGACGGTTTCGGCATTGTCGCAGGCGGACCCTACGAAGAGCGGAGCGGCCAGCATTACCATTGCAATCGGGGTTGCGGTGTCGCCGAATTCAATTCCGCTGAATATCGGAGGGGTGCAACAGCAATTTACCGCCGTAGTCAGCGGTAGCGGTAATTCCGCAGTGGATTGGACGGTGAATGGATTGCCGCCGGGCGATCCGAATACCACATTTGGAACGATTACCACCTCGGGTTTGTATACGTCGCCCAACGCAATTCCGAACCCTCCTAATTTTCAGGTGACCGCAACTTCGCAGGCTGATCCTACTCGGTCGGGAAGTGCCGGGATCGCGATCTCCGCCGGAGGACCGGGGGTGAACCAGGCTCCACAAAACGCCCCGATCAAACTAGGGACTTCAGGTGGCAACGCAAACGATCACTCGGCAGGTTTCTGTTGTTCCGGAACACTTGGAGCGCTGGTTACGCGCGGTGGTACGGATTTTATCCTCAGCAACAATCACGTATTGGCGCGAACTGATCAGGCCATCGCGGGGGAACCGATCAACCAGCCCGGGCTAGTGGACAATAACTGCGCTCCTGCCACGCCGGTCGCGAATTTTACTCAGAAAGTGAAGCTGAAAAACAATCCCAACAATATTGCTCCAGCGGATGCGGCACTTGCCCAGGTGATTTCCGGCGAAGTGGATCCAACCGGAGCTATTTTGCAATTGGGGAGCATAAGTGGCGGACTGGCTCAGCCCGCGCCTCCAGCGAATACGACTGTTACTGCCGCCATTGGTATGGCGGTGGCAAAGAGCGGACGCACCAGTGGTCTGACGTGTGACACGATTGCGGCAATTAATGTGACTGTCCAGGTGCAATACGAGAACACTTGCGGCTCGAACTCGTCTTTCCTGGTGACGTATGACAACCAAGTAGAAATCGACAGCACGACCTTCAGCTCTGCCGGGGATTCAGGATCATTAATCGTGAATGCGCAGACTGCAGAGCCGGTGGCGCTGCTCTTTGCCGGTGATAACACTTCCACGTTAGCGAATCCGATTCAGGCGGTGCTCACTGCCTTAGCGGATCCTAAAGATCCCACCGTTCTGCCTACTTTCGTTGGGGGCGCTAAGCATCCGGTTTCAGCCTGTACTGGCACATTTAGCCAGTTCAGTAGAATAGCCCAGAATCTGGCGAAAAGTTTCTCGCGACCTACGGACACGGAAATTGATCGGGCCGCGACTGCAAAGGAAAATCATGTAACTGCTCTCATGGCTGATCCCGCAATTATCGGCGTGGGAGTGGGGGCAGGTGATGCGCCGGGCGAGGCTGCGATTATTGTGTTCGCCGATCAGGCAAAATCGCACATGCCAATCCCCGCAACTCTAGACGGCGTAAGAACCAAAGTGAAGAATGTCGAACGTTTTCACGCGTTTGATGTTCTGGCTTGTCCGGCGAAAAACCGAGCCCATGCCAGATCAATTTCCCTACGCTGACACCTGTGGGGCCTCGGTTGGTCTTCGAACAGGTTTCCGGATGGACCGGCCGAAACGTGGCTCGAAAGCCGCTACAACGCAGAGCACATAGAAAACCGCGGCATTGGCGGGGATTTGCAGATTGAAATCAACAAAGCTGTGGACCAGGATGCCAATGCCGCCGAGCATGGTTGCCAGCGCGATGGTGCCATTGATATCTTCTGTCCAGTTTCCAAGTTTCTTTATGGCGCTGCGAAATAAGAGCACGATGAACCAGATCATGGTGGCGAATCCGAGCGTACCCATTTCAAGCAGCAACTGCAGATAGTCGTTGTGCGCCTCATTGATGTAGAAATTTGTATAGAAGCTGCGATAGCGGGGATAAACGTCAGGAAATACGCCCAGACCCCATCCCAGCACCGGTCGGCGCGCGTACATCTTTAGTCCATCCCGATCGATGGCCATCCGCACCCCGCCCGACAACTCCTGGCGAGCTTCCACATTAATACTGGCCACCCGTTTGGTCAGCTCCGTGCCTCCCAGCCAAATCAAGAGCCCGATGACAATCAACAGGAAGAGACTTAATCCCACATTGCTCCGATGGACGCTCCGCTGCTTTAGGAGGACAACAGCGAGCACCGCCATCTGTACCATGAAGGCCGCCATGCCGCCGCGGGAGCCGGACAGAAAAATCGTGCTTGCCATCACTCCCGCAGCCAAGGCTGCCATTGCTTTTCGCGAGCCTCTAGCACGATGAGTAAGGAAAAAAACCAGCGGGATGGGGACCAGCATTTCCATGAGTCCCGCATAGTGATTGTGGTTTACATAGGGACCATAGATCCAGCCTCCAAAGCGTGGAGTGCGAAGCCAATACAATTTGCCATTCGAGGTGATGCTTTGCAGCAGCGCAAACATGGCAAGTACGAAACCATAACCAGAAAACACCAAAGCCAGAGTCTTGACCTGCGCGGTTCTGCGCAAGCATTGCACCACCAGAAAACAGAGCAGGCCATAAGCGCAATACAGCAGGGCGCTTGAAAAATTATGGTAGCGATATGCGCTTGTACCGGTTGCCAGTTGCAGGACGATCAAAGCGGCAAAAACGAGCATGGGTAGGAAGAGAGGATTGCTGGTGAACTGCACTACGGCTGAGGCTGCTTGCCGAGCCACCCACAGCGCAAACAGTAACGCCGTACCTACCTCGAGAACGAAGATAGACCACGGTTGCACGGCCCCGAAGGCGAGAGGAGCAAAAAGCAGCAGACTGACAACACCGTACAGCACTACGGAGTCCAGGACTGAACGTGAAGACGCCCGCTGCACTTCCAGGTCAATGCCAGGCGCGATTAGAACAGAAGATTTCACTGAGAGACTCATGGTCGCTTTTGAATCAGCCGCACGCCGTCGATCCAAAGTTTGCCGCGAATGGGGCTTCCAGGAGGCACGCGTTGCACCCACAGCATCAGCATTTTTGTCGTGGGTCCAGTGGTGAAGGCTCCTCCGGCCTGCTTCCAGAAATCTGCGTCTTTGAGCTCATCGCTGGCGAGATAAACGACGTTGTTGTAAGAGTCTTGAATGACGAATCGAGGCCCACCCGCTCCCTGTATTCCTTCCGATTTGAAGTAAGCGGAGAACTCATAGGTTGCGTTGGGATCCACTGGAATGAGCTGCCGTATGCCGGCATCTTCAAGCCCGCGGCCGTCAAAAACAATGGAGAGGGAGCGATGCCCGGTATGAAACTGAGTAGGATCCAGACTGAGAGCGACGTTGGGTAGTTTCTGATAACGCCAATCGAACCCACCGTTCAGAACTTCCAGGCTAAAGTCGCCGTTGATAACCAGATTCTCCGAGGAGGGTTGATACGCTGAAAGGCCGCATAGATTCGAAGCGTCTTGCCACACTCGACGAGCTTGATCGACTTCTTGTTGACCTATCAAGTACCGGAGATATTCGAAAACTCGGCGCGTCTCCAACGGCTGGCGCAATTGTGCGAGTTGAGCCCATACCTTTGCGGCGTCCGCAGTTTGTTTCCTTGCCGTCAGAATATCCAGCAGGGTGAAATAAACTAGCGGATTGGGTGGCATCACTTGCTGAAGGAGATTTTCCACGTCGGGGCTGACTCGCAAACAGAGTTGCAATGCGGCTGGTGCCAAGGAGAGATCGTTCTCCAGAACCACGTGGAACTCGCGAAGCGCTTTTGCCGTCTCTCCCTGAACTAAATAAACATTTGCCGATTCCCATGCGACGTCCGGAGTTCTAGGGTCTGCGTTAATCGCCTTTTCCAGGGCAGCTATCTGCTCGCCGCTGTTTCCCATGTTCTGGTAAACCGCCGCCAGATCGAGCCAGTAAAGTGCCTTGTTTGGATTCAGTGTTACGGCCGCGCGATAAGATTCCAGCGCCGCTTGCGGAGACGGCTGAACCAGCGATAAATACCTCCCCACGCGGTAGCGATATTCCGCATTTCCGGGCTGTAGCCTGGCGGCTCGCTGCAGGCTTGCCAAATCCGGTTTTTGAGAGAAATAAGTCGCCAGATATTGCAGGCTCACGAGGCCGATGTAGACCGCGGTCGCGAGCATGCATGCTCCCACGAACAGACTTTTTGCACCTGGGCGTTGAAGCGACGTTGGCATGCGAATGTCTAGGCGCGAGGACGGCAGCTGACAAGCCCTGGATTATGCGCTGGAAGTAGCTTTCGGAGCCGGCTCTTCCAGCGCGGTCAAATCGTCTTCCCGATAATAACGGTGGCCGTACTTTCCCTGATATTCGTAATAATAGTAGTAGTCAGGAGAACGGAGATCCACCGCGTTCAGTAGTACCCCCGAAACTCGAGCGTTGACCTGCATCAGGATATCGCGCGCGCGACGCAGAGCCTGCTTGGTGGTTTGTCCGGAGCGAATTACGAGAACCACGGCGTCCGCCCGTGTGGATGTGACTACAGCATCAGTGACTGACAGTGTAGGTGGGGTATCCACGACGATGTGATCATATTGCTCGCGCAATTCCGCGAGAACATCCTTCATATTTGTGGAGGCAAGAAGTTCCGCTGGATTGGGCGGCGGAGTTCCGGCCGGCAACACAAACAGGGTTGGCAGAAGGCCTGAACGGACCACTGCCTGCGACAGAGTTGCGCTTCCGGTCAAGACGTTGCTAAGCCCGGTTCGTGGGCCCATGCCAAGCGTTTTGTGAATACCCGGCCGGCGCAGATCCGCATCAATCAAAAGCACCCGGCTTCCTTTTTGCGCCAGTACGATAGCGCAGTTAATACTGGTGGTGGTCTTGCCTTCCTGGGGAAGAGCGCTGGTCACCAGGATCACCTTAGGCGGCGCTCCCAAGGAGGTGAGCAGCAGGGAAGTCCGCAGGGCGCGGTACGATTCCGCCATTTGCGATTGAGGGTGGGACTGCGTCACCAGTTCAACTGCCTCTTTGGAGGATGTGACGGAAAGCCTTTGCCGCGCGGATTGAATTCCATTCTTTGAGCCAAGGGGAATCATGCCCAATGAGGGGAGTGCGGAAATGGCTTGTGCCTGCTCTGGCGTTCGTACCGTGTTGTCGATGCCTTCCAACAAAAATGCCAGCCCAATGCCGGTGGTGAGGCCAAGCGCGAGAGCAAAAGCGAGATTGCGGGGAATGTTTGGCTCGGCCGGCGCGGTGGGAACCCGGGCTCTATCGACGGTACGGATATTGTTCGATCTGAGGCCGGCGGTAACTCCGGCTTCTTTCAGTTTCTCCATCAATCCTTCGTACAGGGTGCGGTAGGTCTCGACGTCGCGTTTCAGTTGGCTGTATTCAATGGCGCTCTCATTCAGCTGATTGGCTTCCTGCTTTTGTTTTTCCAGGGCGGCACGAAGCATATTCTCGCGTTGTTGTGAGGCCATGAAATCGCCGCGCACTCGCGAGGCTACCTTCTTTATCTCAATCTGGATCTGAGCGTCCACTTCTTTTAGTTGGCTGTTCAGTTGCGCGACTCTGGGATAAGAAGGCCCGAACTGAGTGCTGAGTTGTGCTACCTGGATCTTAAGATCGGCTTCTTGCTCCCGCAGTTTTTGTAACAGGGATGAGGTGGCGGATGCGCTGCCTGGGCCTGAATCGGCGCTCGTGGCTGCCGCCGCCGCGGTATCTTGATCTCCGGATTGCACCAGGCGATAGATGGACTCCCTTTCCATACGCGCTGATTCCGCCGAAGTCAGTTCTTTATTCAGTTCGTCGAGCTTGGCGGTAATGATGTTCTGCTTTTCATCGATACCCAGGATTTCGTGCTTTTTCTGGTACTTCACCAGAGCTTCCTGGGAAGTTTCAACTTTCATTTGCAGATCCACCAACTGTTTCGACAGCCAATCCGAAGCCTGCATGGTGGATTCGAACCGGGTCTTGAAGTTCTGTTCCACATAAGTCGCGGCAAGCGTGTTAACCACACGAGGCGCAAGTTCCTTGTCTGCGCTCAGATAATGGATTTCGATGATGCGAGTGTTGGGGATAAGCGAGACTCTCAGGTTTCCTTCAAAATCAGCTAAGAGGTCCGAGATCCTTGCAGAATCAGGTCCGAGGACGTCAGTGGTCAGTCCCAACGATGTTGACGAGCTCTGTCCATTGCCTCCGAACTCGGGTCGTTTGTCGAGATTCAACTGTCTTATGACCTGAAGCGCCAGCAAATCACTGCGTAGGATTCTGACCTCGGTATCAAGATCGGTGGGGTCGTAGTAATCCACGCCTCCGTTTCCGGCGGAATCCTTAAAATTCATCACCGCCGGGTCGAGTTTGTTGATGGCAATGGTGCCGGATGCATCATAAATGGGAGTGCTCCGCAAAGTAGCGATTGCGACTACCGTGAAGATCGCGACGACACTTGCGACGATCACCCACTTGCGCTTCATCAGGATTCGGAGATATTCCCGCAGCACCGAATCGTGGCCCGGGAATGGCGGGTATACACTCGTCCCCATTTGCCGGTTCAACTCAATCGGATAAGCGGTCTGGACCTCGCGTACGATGGGTCCATTGGCCGGAATCAAGGGTCCCGAATGCATCAATTCTCCTGATTAAGATGTAAGAGCTTTCAGTAGTCCAAGGCGCTGCATGAGTGCCGTATCTTTAACGCAGGAATACCACGCCGCAAGGGATTTCTCACGTCATGTTGGCTGAACTGATTGGGCACATTCTAGCATCGTCCGGGAACGTCATAAGTTTAATTTCGAGGGTGCGGATTAACACTACGTCGAGTTGAGCGCCATTCGCGAGACATCTTCGCTATACTAGCGGATACTCATTTCGTTCTCAGCCCGCACCGTGCAGGGGATTTGGGACGGGTTTCAGCGTGGTCTGCTTCTGGTTCACTTGGAGAGACATTGCATGAATTGGTCGGAACAGGTTGTGCTGGTCACGGGTGCGACAGGATCCTTCGGTAAGAAATTCGCGGAGCTGATGCTGCGCGATTACCATCCTCAGAAACTTATTATTTTCAGCCGCGATGAGCTGAAGCAGCATGACATGCGAGCCGCGGGCTTCGATCATCCCAGCCTACGTTACTTCATCGGTGATGTCCGCGATCCGCAACGTCTGGAGCGTGCCTTTTCCGGTGTGACGGTCCTGGTGCACGCCGCCGCTCTCAAGCAGGTTCCGGCTTGCGAATACAATCCGTTCGAGGCGATTCAGACCAATATTATGGGAGGCCGCAACGTAATCGAGGCGGCGATCAATCAAGGAGTTCGGCGCATTCTGGCCCTGAGCACGGATAAAGCTGTCAATCCAATCAATCTTTACGGAGCTACCAAGCTTTGCGCGGAAAAAATGTTTGTGCAGGCCAATGCCTACGCCGGACCACAGAACACGCGCTTCAGCTGTGCTCGCTACGGTAATGTCGTGGGAAGCCGCGGCAGCGTGATTCCCATTTTTTTGGAGCAGCGCAAGCGCGGCAAGATCACGGTCACCGATCCGCGTATGACTCGTTTCTGGATTACGCTCGAGCAAGGAGTCAGATTCGTGGTCGACTGCATTGAACGAATGCATGGTGGCGAGATCTTCGTCCCCAAAATTCCCAGCATGAAGCTGGTGGAAATGGCCGGGGCCTTAGCTCCCGGCTGCGAGGTGGAATACGTCGGCATTCGCCCCGGTGAAAAACTTCACGAGGTACTGATCTCCGAAGACGAAGCCCGTAATACGCTGGAACTGCCGGACAGGTACGTCATCCAGCCGGCACACTCCTGGTGGCGTAAAGAAAATTGGCAGCAGGGACGGCCCCTCGCCGACGGCTTTCGCTACACCAGTGACTCAAACCCGTGGTGGCTGACCAGTGAAGCACTGCATGAACTCGTCGCCTCCAGTTCTCCGGTATCAGAAAAGATCCGGGTCGCCGAGCGTCAGCGTATCGGGGCTTGAGGTTCCATGAATGTGACTGTAGCGACCAAAGAAATACTGGCGATTCATGGCGGTATGCCGGTCAGAAAAACTCTGTTGCCTTATGGACGCCAATCTATCGACGAGAGCGACATCCAGGCTGTCGTGGATACGCTGCGCTCGGATTGGCTGACTACAGGCCCGAAGATTGCAGAGTTTGAAGAAGCCTTTGCCGCTTGGGTTGGGGCGAAGTATGCGGTAAGTTTCAGTTCGGGCACGGCGGCATTGCACGCGGCCGCGTTCGCAGCCGGATTGAAGCCGGGTGACGAAGCCATTACCTCGCCACTGACATTCGCAGCGACCGCCAACTGTGTGCTGTATCAAGGGGCGACCCCCATTTTTGCGGACGTTTCCCCGGATACGCTCAATCTTGATCCGGAAAAAGCAGCCGCTTGCATTACTCAGCATACCAAGGCGGTCCTGCCCATTGACTATGCCGGTCATCCCGCGGATCTGGAGCATGTTTCCGAAATCGCCGACCGTCATGGCTTAACAGTGATCGAGGATGCTTGCCACGCCTTGGGCGCGGAATATCGCGGCCGCCGCGTCGGCAGCTTAAGCCACATGACGGTCTTCAGCTTTCATCCGGTAAAGCACTTGACCACCGGCGAAGGCGGGATGGTCACG
>DATHJP010000430.1:0-8579 GCA_035489695.1 Terriglobales bacterium | reverse complement strand
TCCAGCGATGGGCACTGGCAACGGACCGTGGCTGGCTAAGTGCTAAGTGCCGCCCTTGCCATACATCCTAGAAATTTCGTCCCGCATCGGAAAGCCATGCACAAGCTATCGATAAAAACGCGGAAGAGGCGTGAAGTCGTTGACATCACCGACACCCTGGAAAACTGGCTTGCCAAAAAACATCCGGACAACCCCGGCATTTGTAATTTGCTGATTCTGCATACCACCGCTGCTCTGACCACCGCCGACCTCGATCCCGGCACCGACTTGGACATGCTGGACGCATTTGAAGCCATGGTCCCCAAACTCCGCTATCGCCATCCCCACGACCCGGCCCATGTGCCCGACCACATACTCTCATCGCTTATCGGCACATCGGTGGCATTGCCCTTTGAGCGCGGCAAGATGTTGCTCGGCACATGGCAACGAGTCGTTCTAATCGAACTAGACGGACCTCGAGAAAGAGAAATTGTTTTGACCATCACGCCTGAGCAGTAGTGATTAGCTGTAGGTGTGAGTACGCATTTAGGTTGCGATGCGCGGCACGCGGCATATGCGAGGTGCCGCGCATGACCCGGTTTTGCGAGTGAACTGACTAAGTACACTCGGAGGGCGCGGTACAATACAATTCATTGAATACTCCGTCAGGAAGATGATGGGTCAAAAGGCACCCGATGAAGTGGCTGATCTCCATGATTGCTACCCTTCTCTTGCTAGCTGGGCTGGCCAGTTCGGGCTGTAGCAGTAGTGGCGCCGATTGTTCTATCGCCTCGGTTGGTGTGCTGCCCGCGAGCGCTACTGCTGACCACAGCGCCGCGCCACCCGGCAATTCGCAGCAATTCGTTGCAGTCGGGGCAGTACCCAAGGGATGTGTACCTATCCCCGCGGTCCTCATAGACGTAACTTGGTCGGTGAGTGATACAACCAATGTGACGATCAGCAATACGCAAGGTCAAACATTCGGCATGGCGACCTGCATCGGTACGACGGGAGGGCCTGTGACCGTAACGGCCACGCGGCCTGCCGTCAATGGTCACTCCCTCAGCGGAACTTCGACTCTAACCTGCAAATAGAATCGCTCAAACACTAACTCTCCCGTCTTGAACAGATGTTGCTATTCCCGACGGCTGTAGCGGCTCGTGCAAAAACTTTGTAACAAGCCCAACGCGAAATAAAAGGGAGCGAGCAAAAGCCCGCTCCCTTTGAAGAATCAGCCTACGGACAGAATGTGGCGACGACTGTGCCCGTTCCAGGATGGCCCGGCGATGGGCCGTACCCAGGATTCGTTTTGACCACGACGATAATTGGGACGTCACCGGCGATCGTTGTGCCGGACTGGGTAATCGTGCTGGAGGCGATTACGCCCATGTATGAAGGAACGCTGTTAGGCGGATTGCCACTATTACCAGGAGTGGCGTTCCAACTGCCGCCGCAGCTATGAGGAGCCGCGCCGGCGAATCCCTTAAAGGCAGGAGGTGCGGGACCACCGGTCAGCGCATTGAACTGTGCCCACTGCGCCCACTGCGCGCTCCAGAAGGTCACAGCGTGGCCAATGCCGGCATTGAGATTGCCAATCACCATCGAACCTTTGGCGAGGAAGGCAAACACAATCACTGATTCTGAATCGGACGACGGCAGGTAGAAGGTGTCGCCGACGAAGTTGGCTGCCACCGAATTTGGACCAAGCGGCTGGTTGACGACAATCGTGCAGGAGGCCGTGCCGCTCCCGTCGGTTGTGCCTGTACACGACTGCGCCCCTCCTCCACTACCCAGTGTGATGGTTACGGTTCGGCCCGAGATTGGTGTGATTCCGTCCTCTTTCAGAGTGGCCGCGAAGGTGGCGGGATTGTTGTTGGCAATCACCGTCGGACTGCTGGCGGTGAATTTGAGCGTCGTTTCCTCTTTGGTGACTATGAACGTAGTTGACGACCCGCTGGGGACATAGAAGGCATCGCCGCTGAAAGTTGCGGTCAGCGTGTACGTTCCCGCCGGTTGGTTCGGCGTGAGGGAACAGGTTGCGTTGCCTGCGCCGTCAGTAGTAGCGGAGCAGGTAGGCGCGCCACCCCCGGAACCGAGCACGAACGTCACAATCTCGCCCGGAAGCGCAAGTCCATCGGTAGTGAGCTGGGCTTGAACCGTCGCAGCGTCATCGAAGTCCGCTGTCGTCGCGCTGGCGCCGGTGAAGCCAAGCGCCGACTCTTCGTGGGTGACCAGGAAGGAGGTTGAGGTTGAGCTTCCGGCAAAGGACGTATCGCCTGCGAATGTCGCGGTCAGCGTGTACGTTCCCGCCGCTTGGTTCGGAGTAAGGGAACAGGTCGCGTTGCCTGCCACGTCAGTCGTAGCGGAGCAGGTGGGCGCGCCACCTCCGGAACCGAGAACAAATGTCACTGTCTTGTTCGGGACGGCGTTACCCCCGCTAGTGAGCCGAGCTTGCACCGTCGCAGGGTCGCGGAAGTCCGCGGTCGTCGCGCTGCCACCGGTGAAGGCCAATGTGGTCGCTGGCGCTACAGTGATATCAAAGTCGGTGGATGGTATGCCGTTGGTAACGACGACCAGCTTACTCGCGCCTGTCTCCATGGTGGCTGGCACATCGAAATTCGTGCTCACGACCTTGGCGCTGCCCACCGCTTCGACTCCCATGCTGCTGTGGTCGTGCGTCCTGGCATAGAAAACGTGCCCAGTGCCATTGTTTGTAATTCGCACCAGCGGGTAGTTGGTCGCGAATTGTGAATCATCGCCGTATGCCGCCCCTTGCGAGAAACCATTGAACAGCGTGCCGGAGATGGTATAGGTAACGCCCAAGCCAACAATTGTGGGTGCGGAGGTTATCGCAGGTCTCCATGCATCCTGGAAAGTGCCGCTCGGCGTGTAGAGTTCTGCATCGTTGCCTCCGTTAGTCACCAAAACCTGGCCGGTCGGAAGCAGAAGCATGCGGTTCTGGAATGACGATACCCCGTTATTGGGTGGATCAGTTACCGCGTTGAGGTTGGTGCCATCAAACTCGAACATGTGGGTCGGCGAGCCGAAGAATGTGCTGGTTGCTATTAGCACGTTACCATTTATCAACAGGGAAGCCGGAGCATCAGCGGCCAGCATTTGGTTCCCCCCGACCATCGGGTAATCGGGCCCCGCTGTCCACGTACCCGGCGTCGTCTTGGTGTCGTAGACGGCGGTGTGCGAAGTGGATCCAAAAGCAATAACAGTACCGTCGGGTCGCAACACCGCGGGTCCGACCTCGGGGACAATGCCCATCCCTCCATTGTTCGGCAGCGAGGCGATTGTACTGCCCGCGCTGGCCCACGAATTGGTTGGTGAAGGAGTATATATTTCGGATCCGGTACCGCCTTGTGTGCCGGCGTCCACGGTGAGGAACGTCCCATCTGGGAGGATGGTCCAGCCTTCCTCAGAATTGTTGTCAGCCTTGCCTGTCGCGTTCAGCACCGTGAAATCCAAGGTTGCAGGATTGAACCGGGCAATTGCGGTGCTGAAAGGGTGACCCAAAATAAACGTTCCGTCGGCCAGAATCACGGAATTGGCATCGCCGATGTTGGCCCACCCGCTTGGAGGCGTTAGAGATGTCCACGATCCCATCCCACCATTGGCGGTGGGATCGAAAATGACGCCGGTGGCGACATCACAGGGCCGGGGGTTTGTGCATCCGTTGTTGTATTCGCCGCCGATGATGACAACCCGTCCGTCCGCTAACACGGCGGAAGCGTAAAAGAGTGGGGCGTATCCCGTGGGCATATTTGTCAGCGCGGACCATGTCCCGGTGTCGTAGTGGCCCATATTGTCTGGGGTCAGCCGGTTCCACGGGTTGCTCTCGTCTCCTTGCTGGCACATGAGTGTTCCATCTGTGAGTAGCAGGCAATTACTGGCATTCGGAGCGTTGTTTACCTTTGTCCATTGTGCATGGGCAACTCCGGACCAGCCCACTAAAACGATCAGCGCGATTCCAAACCTGGACATTATCTTGAAGCTTTGCATTCGCATGCGCATATCCTCCCCGCTGAAATGATTTTTCACAGCGCGTTACTTAACCCTTTGGCGAATGGGGACCCGGGGCCGTGGGAAAACCGGGAAACAGGGATCGGGGCCTTAGTAGAGACGGAAACGAGAAACCAGCCCCCGCTAGCTAGTCTGCCGATTCGGTTTCTAAGGGAGCGCTAGCGAAGGTTGAGACGAGCCCGTCAACATTCGTCAACGGGGTCGGCCGATTGCCTGTGATACTCCAGGGTCGGACGACTGTCAAGGCAAAAAGTGGAATTGGAAACAATTGAAACCCAGCAGGGCGAAAGATTGGCACAGCTGTTCTCGCTGGAGCCAGAAACCCCCGCACTAACTTGTCGTGGTGTCATCAGAAATTCACCTGCCTGTAACACTGCTGTAACACATACCCACTAAAAGTGTAGGCATCAATTCAGGAGGAAACATTCGAGTGCTACGGCGCATAAGCATTTTCTTGTTTTTACTGGCAATCCCCATGTGGGGAGAGACGACCACGCTGAACGGGGCAGGCGCAACTTTTCCTTACCCCATGTATTCCAAATGGTTCAGCGAATATAACAAGCTGCATTCTGATATTCAGTTCAACTACCAGTCCATCGGTAGCGGAGGCGGGATTCGCCAGGTCTTAGCGGGCACAGTGGATTTTGGCGCCACCGACGGTCCGATGACTGACGAGCAGTTGTCCCAGGCCAAAACCAAGATCCTGCACATTCCGACCGTACTGGGCGCCGACGTTCCCGCATACAACATTCCCGGTGTCAGCGAAGAGTTGAAGTTTACTCCGGAGCTGCTAGCCAATATTTTCCTGGGCAAGATTACGTCTTGGAATGATGCTGCTATCGCCAAGGCAAATCCCGGTGTCAATTTGCCCAATCAGCCCGTCATCGTCATCCATCGTTCCGACGGAAGTGGCACGACCTACATCTGGACCGACTATCTCTCCAAAGTAAGTGCAGACTGGAAAAACCAGGTAGGCAAAGGCACCTCGGTCAAGTGGCCGGTGGGCCTGGGTGGCAAGGGCAATGAGGGAGTCGCCGGCATGGTCCGCCAGATGCAAGGCTCAATCGGATACGTAGAGCTTATCTACGCCGTGCAAAATCACATCGCCTATGGATCGGTTAAGAATGCCGCTGGGCAGTTTGTGAAAGCAAGCCTGGATAGCGTCACAGCGGCCGCAGCATCCGTCAAAAACATGCCCGCAGACTTCCGCGTTTCGATCACCAACGCTCCCGGCAAGGATGCTTATCCGATTTCCAGCTTTACCTGGCTGTTAATCCCCTCTACGTCGAAGGATGCTGCCAAGGGAAAGATCATCGGCGATTTCCTGAACTGGATGGTTGCGGACGGACAAAAAATGACAGCCGACCTCTCTTACGCGCCTCTGCCCGAGAGCGTGGTCGCGAAAGTCAAGGAAACGATAAAGCAAGTTAAGTAGTCGTTCAATCGCCCTGGGTTCATCAGTCAAGTTCTGAGTTCAGTCCAACCAGCCGCCTTCGCTCGGCGAAGCAAAAGGAGAGAAGATGAAGTCTGTTCTGAGGTGGTGTGTGGTTCCGCTGTTAGCGACAACGCTGGTGGCGCAGACTGCTCCCAGACCGAAGTCACGAAAGGCGGCTCCTCCCGCCCAGCCCGCTGTAACAGCAGAGGACGTGCAATCGCTGCGCGACGCTTTGGCAGCCCAGCAACAACAGATCGAACAGCTCAAACAGCAATTGCAGCAACGCGATCAATCGTGGCAACAAACTCAGCAGCAACTCCAGCAGGCACAGAACGCCGCCAGCGAGGCTCAGCAGAAAGCGGCTTCAATAGAGGGTACGACGACCGAGGAGAAGGAGAGCGTGGCCAAATTGTCCAGCGACATGGCTGACGTAAAAACCACGCTGACCAATACCGCCGTCGGAACCCAGGATGAGCAGAAGCGCGTCTCAGCTCTCGAAGGTCTTCTGGGTCGGTTCCGCTTCAATGGAGATGTGCGAATCCGCGGAGAGAGCTTCTTCCAGAGTGCTCCCGGCTTTTTCGACCGAAACCGGGGCCGCTTTCGCGCGCGTTTCGGCGTGGACGGCAAGTTAAGCGACGATTTCATCGGCGGCTTCTATCTCGCGAGCGGTTCGCTGGGTGATCCCACGACCACAAACTCTACGATGACCAATTTTTTTGACCGCCACACCATCGGGATTGATCGGGCATTCGTCACCTACAACCCACTGGCCCACAAGTGGATCTCGTTAACCGGCGGCAAGTTCTCCTACAGCTGGATTCGTACTCCGCAAACATTCGACAACGATCTCAATCCTGAAGGCTTCAGCGAAAAGTTCGCCTGGGATTTCAACACCCCGTTCGTAAAAAATCTTTCGTTTACGGCAATGCAACTCCTCGTCAACGAGATTTCCAAGGGCGGCGACTCCTACAACATAGGCGGACAGGTTTCCGCTCGTTTGCAGATGGGCCCGCTTACCACCACACCTTCATTTAGCTTGATGAAGTGGAACAATCCGGACACCATCCTCCAAGCGAGCGCGTTCGCGACTCAAGCCACCACTACCACCGGCGGCCTGCCTGTTCCGGGCGAAGGCCCGGGTTGCGCAACTGGTGCGGGGTTGCCCACCGTCCCGCCGTGCGCTTTCGGCCCCAACGGGATAACCAACGCGACCTTGACCGATGCCGCTGGCAAAGCACACTTCTGGTCTCAGTTCTTCTATGCGGATTTCATTCTGAATAACCAGATCAAGACCGGCCTGGCTCGCTTGCCTCTGAACCTGTTGCTCGAATATGAAAACAACCTGAGCGCAAAAGACCACCCGCTCGATCCCAGCGGACTTGAACTGACCAACTTGGGCAAGCAGTCACACGCTTATCTGGCAGAAATCAGCTTCGGGCAGGCCAAGAACAAGGGCGACGTCCAGTTCGGATACGCTTGGGCGAGGCAGGAACAGGACTCGGCGCTTGCGGCCTTCGTGGAGAGTGATCAACGAGCTCCCACCAATATCCTGCAGCACCGGATTTTCGGTTCCTGGAAACTGCGTAACAATGTCACTGCGGCCTATACTCTGTGGGTTGGACGGACGCTCAACATCAATCTGCAGCATGCTGTCGTGGCTTCCGGCACCACACCGGGAACTGCCGAGCCAAATCTCAGGCGTATGCAATTTGACTTGGCTTACAGCTTTTAAACAAACCCAAAGCCGATTGCCAGTCGATCGGCTGGCAACCCGCTTTACATAACTTGGACCCGATGCCGTACCCCGCGACGACTGGGGAGAGATCTGCTTTTAACACTCCTGTAACACTGCTTTGGTAGCCTTCTGACAATGGCAAACGGAGCCCTTCGAGTGCCGGGCATGACTGGCCCCAAACCTGTTGCCGGGCCAAAACTTGCGCATGAAGCCAGTTCGTCTTCGACACTCTTCCTCAAGAACGCTGGCGGCCGTTTGGCCGACAATGTTTTCCACGGCCTAGTCCTTTGTTGCGCGCTCGCCATACTCGCCGTGGTTGGTCTGGTGCTGTACGAACTGATCTCTAAATCCCAGCTCTCATGGCATGCCTTTGGCTTCAAGTTTTTCCTGGGCCAGAATTGGGATCCGGTGAACGACCAATTCGGCGCCCTCCCATTTATTTACGGCACCGTTGTCTCTTCGCTGTTGGCCCTCATACTGGCCGTACCCTTGGCCATCGGCGTTGCGGTCTTCACCACGGAGATGTCGCCGCGCTGGCTGCGCGGTCCCCTAGCTTTTACTACCGAACTTCTGGCCGCCATTCCCAGCGTAATTTATGGCTTGTGGGCAATCTTCGTTCTAGTTCCTCTGCTTCGACAGTATGTTCAACCCTGGCTAGCTCGTTATTTGGGATGGACCGGTCTTTTTGAGGGCCCTCCCTATGGCATTGGGATGCTCGCGGCCGGAATCATTCTGGCCATCATGATTGTCCCTATCATCTCCTCCATTACGCGCGAGGTAATGACCGCTGTGTCGCAACAGCAGCGGGAAGGAGTACTGGCCCTAGGCGCCACCCGTTGGGAAATGATTCGCATGGGCGTGCTGCGCAATGCGCGTGCCGGCATTATGGGTGGAGTAATTCTGGGTTTAGGGCGCGCCCTCGGGGAAACCATGGCCGTGACCATGGTGATCGGCAATCGTCCTGAGATCGCTCGCTCTTTGTTCGCTCCCGGTTACACCATGGCCAGTGTTATTGCCAATGAATTCAGTGAGGCCACGGGAAACCTTTATCTCAGCGCTCTGATCGAAGTCGGTCTCGCGTTATTTCTGGTTACGATGGTGGTCAACATCCTGGCGCAACTTTTGGTTTGGTCCGTAACCCGTGGAGCTCCTGCGAGGACCCATGCCTGAGGGTCCTATTGCCACTTCGAGAAAGGACGTGCCACGGGTCAATCTGCGCCGGCGTGTAGTTAACGGTGCCGTTACGTTCGCAGCCGTCGGTGCGGTTATCCTCGTCCTCACTCCGCTGGTCGCAGTCTTTGGCTATCTGGTTTATCGCGGCATCGGTTCCGTGAATTGGGCGTTCCTTACCCAGACTCCCAAGCCCGTCGGTGAGGCCGGAGGAGGAATGGCCAATGCAAT
>DATHJP010000429.1:0-10855 GCA_035489695.1 Terriglobales bacterium | reverse complement strand
TTAGCCTCTGCGCTTCCGCTAAATACGCCTCACTGTCGCGCAGCTCTGCTTCTGTTCGCTTGCGTTGGGCAATCTCAAGTTTCAAGTCTTCATTAGCCCGAGTCAGGTCCGCGGTTCGCTCCGCAACCCTCTGCTCGAGTTCATTTCGCGCTCGCGTAGCCCGGCTCATCAGCAGGGCGAAAATAAGAAACACGAGATAATAAACACCGCGAGACAGTGCATTGATTTCGGGGTCAAAGAAATAGATGCGGACAACCGAAGCCAGCATGGCCGCAAGAATGCCGGGCTTGGTCCCTCCGTACCAAAATGTGATTGCGATTGCAGAGAGGGCAAATGCGATAAACGTTTGAGGCAAATGGAAGTGCAAAAGTGTACGAGCTAAAACGAGAGCCGCTGCGATTGAGGCCAGAGCCAATCCATAGCGCAGGACACGAGAAGCGACTGGCCCTGGAATCCATCTCGTCTTATTGGGATATCCCGTCGTCAAAAGTTTCTCTGAGTCCCTAAAGCTAGCCGGGCGGAAGATCAAGTTTCGTCGCCATTCTGACCAATTCCGCCAAGGATTCAGCTTTCATTTTGTGCATTACGTGCCCACGATGGATCTTCACAGTGATTTCGCTGGTCCCAAGCTCGGCAGCTATTTGTTTATTGAGCATGCCCGAAACCACCAGGCCCATGACCTCGCGCTCGCGTGCGGTCAGCGACTCGTAACGCTTACGCAACTCGGCAAGCTCAGTGTTCTGATGACGCATCACCCGGTCGCGATCCAAAGCCTGGTAAATCGCATCCAGCAAGTCCTGGTCCCGAAAGGGCTTGGTCAAAAACTCGACCGCGCCGGATTTCATGGCCTTCACGGACATCGGAATATCTCCGTGACCGGTGATAAAGATGATGGGAATGCGCAGGCCGGCATCTGCCAACTGGCGCTGAAAATCCAGACCGTTAATTCCAGGAAGTCTTACGTCCAGAACCAGGCAGCTTGGACAGTCCGGCCGCTGGCTGCGCAAGAACTCTTGCGCTGTCGCGAAGGTCTGGGACTGCAAACCCACCGACTTCAACATGCCTTGGATCGCCGCACGCACCAAGTCATCGTCATCAATGACGAATACCATGGGAGTAGGGCCTGCTGGCGTCATTCGTGGGCCTCGACTTGGGTGGGTAGAGTGAAAGAAAGAGTTGCGCCGCGCGGAGGGTTCGCGGCACCCCGTAGGCGGCCGCCATGCGATTCGATGATGGAGCGGCTTATGGCCAGTCCCATGCCCGTTCCATGCAGCTTGGTGGTAAAGAACGCATCGAACATCCGGTCCGCCTGCGGGGGCAGTCCCACCCCGGTATCGCTGACCGACACCATCACTTGCTCGTTTTCCGCCTGCTGCGACCGGATGGCCAGGGCGCGTGTCCCATCCACATCCTTCATCGCATCGATACTGTTCATGATGAGGTTCATCATGACCTGCTGCAGTTGCACGCGGTCTCCCATGACTTGGGGAAGATCGGAGGCCAGCTCCTCCCGAACTAATACGGAATGTCGCGTTATCTCGCTGTGCAGCAAGCCGAGGATCTCTTGAATGACTTGGTTAAGGTCCACCAACTCCCGGTCCGAAGTACCCTTCTTAAAGAGCAGGCGGATCCGGCTGATGATTTCCGCGGCGCGCGTTCCGCCCTCGACGATTCTTATGGCAGCGTCGCGCGCCTCTTCCACATTTGGAGTGTCGCCAGCCAGCCAGCGCAGGCAAGTATTCGCGTTGGTGACGGCGGCGGCAATCGGTTGATTCACCTCGTGCGCCAAGGAGGCAGTCAGCTCCCCCATGGTGGTCACGCGGCTGACGTGTGCGAGATCCGCCTGGGCCTGACGCAGTGCTTCTTCAGCACGCTTGCGCTCGGTGATGTCCGTCGAGCTGCCGACGAATTGCACCACATCCCCCGATGCGTTCAAAACAGGATGGCCGACGGTGTGAAGGTGTTTGACGGCGCCGTCTGGAAGAAGAATTCGGAATTCCAGTTCGTAATTCGACTTTTCGGCTATCGCTCGATCGAGTGCCCTCTGCCAGACGGCTCGATCCTGTGGATGAATTCGCTGCAGCCGTTTTTCAAAACTCGGCATGCCCTCTTCTGGATCGAAGCCATATATGCGAAACCATTCCTCGGACAGATGCAAGGCTTCTCTTCCCGCTACCTGCCAAACCCAACTCCCCGTGTGCGTGAGCCTCTGCCCTTCCGCCAGATACCTCTCGCTCTGCCGCAATGCTTCTTCAGCCCGCTTTGCTAGAGTGACGTCCATCACCGCGCCGACAAACTGGACGCTGCCCGATTTATCGCTTAGAGCATGAGCCACAACATGAACATATTTGACGGAACCATCCGGCATCAGCAAGCGATATTCAAAATCAAAATCCTTCCCATCTTGCGTGGCGCGCTCGGTTGTCTGTTTCATGAGCGCCGCATCTTCCGGATGAGTCCGTTGGAGAATCAGTTCCACGGTCGGTTTCGTGGTTCGGTCGTAGTGAAAAATTCGAAAGGTTTCTTCGGACCAGATGATCTCGCCGGTGGAGGGCCTCCAGCCGAAGCTCCCGGTATGACTGAGCCTCTGAGCTTCCGCCAAGTACGCCTCGCTTTGCTGCAGCTTCTCTTCCTGCAGTTCCAAGGTCTGGGCAGCGAATCGCTTATCCACCCAGGACGTCAGCAGAGCTAGACCGAGGACGATAAAGGTGACGGCGGCAATTCCGGCGGTGCCAAGTGTGGAGATACTTACGGCGTGAGACAGGTCCGCCGGCGGGGCAGAGGGCGTGAAACTGGCGGCGGCCATGCCGGTGTAATGCATGACGGGGATCGCAGCCCCCATCACGACGGTTCCGGCTAATTTTTCCCAGCCGATCCCCGTTCTCTCATCTCGGAAATGAAAGGTAATCCATAGCGCGGCGAAAGAAATCAGAACCGCGAACACGACGGACAGGATGACGAGAAAGGAATTAAACCGACATTCAGCCGGTAAACGCATGGCGGCCATGCCGATGTAATGCATACTCGCAATACCCGCACCCATCAGCACACTACCGGCGACCGCTCGGGATGCATCCATTTTCTGTCGGCTCACCACGTACAGCGCAATTACCGACGCGAGAATAGCCGCAAACAGTGACAGCAGAACGGTCGGCCAATGGTAGGCCACGGGAATCGGTAGGATGAATGCCAGCATCCCCATGTAGTGCATGGACCAAATGCCCGTCCCCATGGCACAGGCTCCGCCCAGCAGCCAAACTGCGCGAGTCCAACCGCCCGCGGCGGTTACGCGACCTGCGAGATCCAGAGCAGTGTACGACGCAAACATGGCGATCAACACCGAAAGCGCCACCAGCGCGTAGTTGTACGAGCCAATCAAGTTCACGGCAGCCATGTGACTCCATCCGGTTGCCACTTTTCTCAGGCATGATACCGCACCAGCGTCAGCGCGAGGTTCTTTTGGCTGAGAGCTGAACTGGTCTTTGGCGGTTGGTAGAGGCAGAATTTCGGCGGCTGCTTAGCGTGGCATTCGCTCACGTGGACGCCATACTCGATTGGCGCTGAGCGAGCGAATGCCAAGCCATATACTCAGTTGCCAGCCCCATCAGCCACGGAGTTGGACGTTGTTGGTTGGTTGCCTACGATAGTCTCTTGCCTGTCTTGAGCGAGTTCTTTTTCCGTCTGCTTGGAATATACGAACTCATGCCCGGTTTCGAGCCCGGGAAAAAACCAAGTCAAGAGGACATCGGGTTTTCCGGCTCCCTGTTCTGCCAACGTGACCGCGACATCTCCGGTTGGTTCCCGACGCTCGGTGGGAATTGTCTGAAGGGTTGCAACCAGGGAAATCCCGTCCGAATTGAATATCCGTACAATGTCCTGACCAAAATCAGGATTGGCCAATCGAAACACGTAGGTCCCCGCGGGCAGGATCTGCCCCGGGATCTGAATCGGCTCGCTGAACGTCATGGTCGTGGCCTGGTCCCGCACGTCAGCGTGAGCAGCGAGTTCAAAAAAGAGAGTAAAAGCAATGATTAAACCTAAGATAATGTAGCCTCTGTTTGTTTTCATTTTGGTTCATCTCCTTAAAAAGTTAGTAGTAGTTTCCAGTTCAAATTAGAAAGCGAACTTCCAGATCGCTTTTCCTGCCTTGCCAACTCCCTTCGCAGAATACGTTGCCGCCTTGTAAGAGTCCTTGCCTGCGACTTTGGCGGAATGGCTCACAACGTGTTCTGCTCCAAATGATGGCAGCGATATAGACAACGAAAGAACAACCAGCGTAAGAATCTTCTTCATGGTTTCGTGCCTCCTTGGCACACTTGGATAAAGGCACGTCGGCTGCCAAAGCGAGAGGCGACATGGATTGCGTCCAAAGGATTATTTCTGAGGAACTTGAGTCGAACAGGGAGCGGGACAATCGACACTGTCGGAGTGTCGGTGTCAGGCGGCGGCGTCCAAAGATTGACGGCAAAATTCACTCTATCTCGAAGGCCAGATATTGCAGTTTTCCGTCGCGCTCGATCTGGAGAACGACTGGATCACCCGACCTGAGAGGACGGATCATCGCCATTAACTGTGAGGTTGATTGCAGCGGTGTGCGATCAATTGCGCGAACGATGTCGCCGGTTTCCAGTCCGGTATTGACGGCGTTGGACACGCCGCCCTGGGCCACGACCAGTATTCCCGAGTCGCCGCGAATGCTATGCAACAGTGGCCTCACCCTATCGTCCAAGTCAGCGACAAAAATGTTCAGCTTCCGAACCAAGGTTTTTTTCAAATCCGGAAGGTCTGTCAAATCCTCTATCTTCTCGTGGTACACGGTGACGGGGACGTTAAAGGAAAGCCGCGTCACGCCTCGAAGCACATCGATTTTTAAAACGTGGTCGGCGGGATGGAGGTACAGTGCGGCCATGAAGTCGGGAAGGCCGAGGATTGACCTTCCGTCAATCGCAAGCACGATATCCTCTATCTGCAGACCCGCCGCTTCTGCTGATCCTCCCTCAGTGACGTCGGAAATGATTGCTCCCCAGCTTCTCGCCAGACCCAAGCCGGCTGCCATCGTAGGCGTGATGTTTTGTGTTCTCGCACTAATCGAAACCCGCTGGACATGGCCGTACGTACGAAGGTTCTGATAATCGAAATTAACGATTGCCGCGGGGATGGCAAACCCCAGCCCTTCGTTGCCTCCAGTTTCAGTGAGCATGAAAGTGTTGATGCCGACAAGATTGCCATCGATATCCACCAGCGGACCGCCGCTGTTCCCCGGATTGATAGCGGCATCAGTCTGGACATAGATCATGGGATCGTCGGGATCAGTCTGGCGGGCGATAGAGCTGACCACACCCATAGTGACCGAATCCCGCAGTCCTTCAGGACTGCCAATGGCGAACACCAATTCGCCTTGCCGGATTCGTACGTCACTGCGTAGAGGCACAGTCGGCAAATGCGTGGCCTGTACTTTGAGGAGAGCTAAATCGGATTGTTTGTGTGCACCCACGAGGGTCGCGTCCAGGATCTGCCCCGCCTGGATGGGTGGAACTTCGCCGGTTGAGTCTGTGGCGGCTGGAAGGATTACGCGAATGCGCTCTGCGCCTTCCACGACGTGAGCGTTAGTGATGATGTAGCCGTCAGGGTCAACGATTACTCCGGCGCCGATAGCATGCTGCTGGACAATTCGCGATGTGTCGGTGTGTCCATGGTCCTCGAGGGGACCATAGCCCTTGACCACGATCTGGACTACTGCGGGCGAAACTTTCGCCACAACCTTTTCAAGCGAGCTGTCCAACTCTCGCAGTAAGTTCTCTGACGTCGCCCGTTCTGATCTGATGACCGCGGGGCCAGGAGCGAGTCCAACTACTTTCGACTGCGCCTGCGCGGACGCAGCTACAAGCAGACAAGCAATACCGCATTTCACGCGCTGTAATTTCGTCATGGTGTGAACAAATCCCGTACAGACTATGTTTGCTCTCTATCTTTAGCAGTTGAAGTTCCATTGGATCGGCTCTGCGCGAGTCGAGGGTTTGAGGCGTCGTGCCTAGCCTTTACAAGGCCATAGCAGTACCTCGATACCTCTCGATAGTGACGCGCGGCATCGAGACCGTCCGCATGCCGACGCCTGCTATCGGCCAGTTGACATGTGACAACTCATTTCTTCTCTACTGCTGACCACGCATCTTGCAAAGCCTTGTGCCAGTGCGAGGGCGAGGTTTGGAGATCTGCATGCAATGAGTCAAGAGTCGCGAGAGCGATGGGAGAACTGTTAATGAGAAATCAAAAGACGAAGAAGTGCGCGCACATACCATGCCTTTGCGATGTAAGCAATGGAGAGGAGTACTGCGGAGAGGCGTGTCGTGACGCGGGAAGCGCAGACGTGGAAATCGCGTGTCAATGCGATCATCCGCCGTGTCCACTCACGGGTCGAGGGTATGTGCCTCGCGGTACCGCTGACCTCGATGCCTGACAAATAGATATGGCGGGACGGGGATTACGGAATTGTGTCTAGGTCAAAGTGCCTGGCGCCCGCTACAGGAGAATCAATTGTGAAATTTATAAAACAGAGTTTGCCACTTTTCCTTACCTGTTGGCTCGTATTAGCCACTGCGACGGAAGGGTTCGCTCAGGCGGACCAACCCATCGCACAACCACCGGTTCAGGCGGCGCAACAGACTCCGGAACAATTGCAGCAATTGGTGGCGCCGATCGCATTGTATTCGGATGCGTTAGTTGCACAAGTGCTCGCTGCTGCTACCTATCCTGACCAGATTGTGGAAGCGGATCGGTGGATGCAACAGCACACCGACCTTAAGGGAGAACAACTCGGCCAGGAAGTCGACAAACAACCCTGGGATCCCAGTGTTAAGGCGCTGGCTGAGTTTCCATCCGTGCTTGCCAACATGGATAAGAATCTTTCCTGGACTTCGTCGCTTGGCGATGCCTATGTCAATCAACAGCAAGACGTAATGAGTGCCGTCCAGGTGATGCGTGTGCGGGCGGAGAAGTCGGGCAATTTAAAAAGCACGTCGCAGGAAAAAGTAAGCAACCAGGGGCAAACAATTGTGATTGAACCTGCCAACCCTCAGGTTGTTTATTTGCCGGAATATGATCCTTGGCTCGTGTACGGAGAGCCCCTGGTGGGCTGGCCGGGCTGGTATCCATATCCTGGACTCTACCTATCTGGGCCAGGTATGGTTTTTGGATTTGGCTTCGAACCGGCTTTCTTTGGCGGGTTTGGGTGGGGATGGAACAACTGGGGATTTGACTGGCACCACCGCAATATCATTTACAACCACAACACCTACATTTCCCACAGCAGAATTTTCGTCAATCGCAATACTTTCAATCGGGGGCGTGCGGGCTTCGATCATGCCGGCGGGTTTCGTGGCGGAAGCGGATTTTATGGCCGGGGCGAGGGCGGGAGTCGAGGTTTTGGTGGGGCGTCGGAGCCGCATGGATCTCTGGCGCCACATGCTCAGCCTGGCACCCATTCCGGCGCATTCAGCGGCTTTAATCACGGAGGAACTACGCGAGGATTTTCGTCTCGCGGCGGATCGAGCTTTGGCGGAGGTTTCCACGGAGGCGGAGGCTTTCATGGGGGCGGAGGTCACGGCGGTGGGGGTCACAGATAATTCGGTTCTATTACCAGATAACTGACGATTAGGGAGAAAGAACTCATGCGCAATACGAATATGAAGGTTGGGAAATTTAGACTGAGACTTGCATCGATGGTCGTGGTGGCCGTTTTACCGCTGCTGCTCGTGGGTTCCGCTCGATCAAGTTTTGCTCAGACATCGAAACCAAAGACGTTCTCGTCTGCGGGGGAGGCTGCTAACGCCCTCTTTCAGGCTGTCCAAAAAGAGGATGAGCAGACGCTGGAAGCAATCTTCGGAGCAGGGAAGGAACTCACTTCTGCAAGCGACGAAGTCGAGGACAGACTCGAACGCGAGCGGTTCAGCCAGAAATATCAGGAGATGCATCGTCTGGTTCGAGAACCCGACGGAAGCACGGTGCTGTATATCGGTGCAGAGAACTGGCCCTTTCCCATCCCATTGGTCTCAAAGAACGGTGCATGGTTCTTCGATTCCGGCACCGGTTCACAGGAAATCCTGTTGCGGCGAATCGGAGAGAATGAGATCACGGCAATCCAAGTTTGCAATGCGGCGGCAATGGCAAAGAAACAAGGCCAGACAACGGCAGCAGACGACGACCCGATCGGCCAATATGCCCAAAGCCTTGTCACTGTGAATGCCGACAACAGCGCTCGCGGAACGGTCGATAGAGAGTCGTCTCCTTTCTACGGTTATTACTTTCGAGTTGTGACTGCAAACTCTATGACCGGAACTAGAACCAATGTTTCTCGCGGCAAGAAGGCGGGTGGACTGGTCTTGGTGGCTTATCCCGCGGAGTACCGGTCATCGGGAGTTATGACTTTTATCGTCACCCAGGATGGCACGGTCTACGAAAAAGACCTCGGGCCTAACACCACGAAAATCGCACCAGATGTGAAAGAGCGCAGGCCCGCTTCGAGTTGGCACAAGACGAAGCAAGGCTAACGGCATGGACTTTCGCTCGCTGAGCAGGCTCGCTAATCTCGCTGGCGGCTTGAATCTGTTTGTTCCAGTGCCAGGTCTTTGCGTCACCGGATGGTGTCTGATTCCAAAACCATGCAAACCACGGAAAATAAGACCATGCGCAAACAGATTGAAGCGCCGCTGTTTCCTTTTTGGCTCGAGGACCGCGGACTGAGTCTCTTCCTCGGCTTTCTGGTTCTCATAACCATTTTTGTTCCTATGTTTCGTTTGTCACGGTTGGGGCGAATTGGAATCGACCTGATTTTCGCGCTAATGCTTTTCTCGGGTGCGGTCGCGACCATCCGCAACAGAGTTCTTATGTACCTAGTAGTCGCGCTGACCGTCTTGGAGTTCACGGCGGACTTGATCGTCGAATTCCATCCATCGCTCGGATACTGGGGGTGGGACACGGCGTTGAAAATATCTGGAATGGCCATTCTGGTAGTCATGACGCTGGCCCACACGTTTCGCCCGGGCCCCGTGAGCTTGCACCGCGTGATGGGTGGAGTCGCCGCGTATCTGCTTATCGGTGTGACTTGGGCGTTCGGATACAAGCTGATTCTGGAAGAGCTCCCGGACGCAATCCATTTCCGATCATCTCTCGCCGGCGGAATTCCGACAGGTGAACCGAGCCCTCTGATCTACTTCAGCTTTGCCACTCTCACCAGTGTTGGTTATGGTGACGCTTATCCGGTACATCGCGTTGCGCGATCGCTGGCGACGGCAGAAGCGCTCATCGGACAACTGTATCCCGCGATCCTGATCGCAACCTTAGTCGGTATGTCAATACAATCGCGATCTAATACAGGCACGGACGGCTGACCATTTGCCATGAATATTTGCTCGAGGCCTTGTCTTACTTCAGCGCATCAGCCGTTTTTGTGCCGGCTTTCTTCACGCCGTGTCCTGCTTTCCTGGCAGTCTTCTTAGTCACATCGGCCGTCTTATCGGCTGCTTTTTCAGTATCACGCGCCGTCCCTTTAGCTGCTTTCTCGGTCCCTTTCGCTGCCTTCTCAGCGCCACGGCCAGTCTCTCTCGCTGCCTTCTTGCCACCATGGGCTGTCTTCTTTGCCGCTTTTTCCGTAACGCGGCCAGTGGCCTTTGCCGCCTTGTCAACATCCGAACCCACGCCCTGCGCAAATCCGACTGTACCCAACGCAAGAATTGTCACAAGGATCAACGATTTACCTTTCATTTTCTTCTCCTTAAGTTTTATGTGTCGCAAGATCGCGAAGTTTGTTCCAACGTATCATGGCTGATTCGATGGCCGCGGTGCGGTGGATCCGCGTCCATCTCTACCCATCAACGGCATTTGCATAACCAAAATAAATGTTGAGCCGGGAACTTGGGAAGTGGATTGAGACAAGCAGATCGCCCCCCTGAGATCCGCTGCCGCTCATCTGCCAGCGCTCGAGCGAGTCAACATTTCGACGGAATGACAGACCTCCGACATGGCCAGGTCGAAATGAGGCTCCTATCCCCGTAAAAACAGGCCGATCGGGACAGTCAAGTGTTTGGAATGCAAACTGCAGCGTGCAAGACACGGGGCACGGGACCAAGAACGGTCTCGAGGGATATCGGCTCGCGCAAGAAAGAGTTTGTCGATTGCGCTGGAGACGCGGTAGGCGATTCAAAAAGTATTGCCCCGGAGTTATTGAGACCGAATTCATTTCCATCTGAAGGAGTAGCAAGGAATGAATGCTGACGGCACCAAAGAGCAAGTTTCGCGCCGCGGGTTCCTGGGAGTTGGTTCCGCAGCCCTGGTTACAGTAGTCGGCGTTCTCTCCGCCACTGGCACAGCTGCCCAAGACAAAAGCAAGACCGATCCCGGTCCTGCAAATCCGCCACTCGACGCACAGAACCCTGATTCCGCATGGCCCCCCGCAACGGATTCCAAAAGTCTAGTTCAAAATTTCAAATATCCGTTCGCTTTTGCGAACAAGCGGACTTACAAAGGTGGATGGTCACGCGAGGTGACAGTCCGCGAACTGCCCGTCTCGAAGACCCTGGCAGGCGTAAACATGAGACTCACAGCCGGAGGCGTTCGTGAACTGCATTGGCATACGGCGAATGAATGGGCAATCATACTCACCGGGACGGCGCGGATCACCGCTATTGATCGGGACGGCAAGAGCTTTGTTGCCGATGTCAAGAAAAACGATCTGTGGTATTTCCCAAGCGGGATTCCACATTCGATTCAAGGCCTGAGTCCGGACGGTACGGAATTCATGCTGGTATTCGACGATGGAAATTTTTCGGAGTCAGAAACGGTTCTGCTGAGCGACGTGATG
>DATHJP010000428.1:0-4208 GCA_035489695.1 Terriglobales bacterium | reverse complement strand
TGACCACGTGCAAGTTCCCGCCTGCGGGAAATTCCTGCTGCAATTGATCGTCATAGCTGTAGGTATGCCCAAACAGTGGGAAATCGCAGCAGGAATTTCCCGCAGGCGGGAACTTGCACGTGGTCAACGATCGCGGTGCGGTGAATGTGACTGCCTCCACTGAAAGCCAGATTCGGGTGGTAGTCCACAAACGCATTAGTGCCGACAAGCAGGAAGACGCCGATAAATGGAATTTGAGCACCAAGCCGCAGATCACCGTCAGTGGTCAAACGGTGAGTCTCAATGCCAATACGCAGAGCGCGGGCGATCATTGGGTCACGACGGACATGGACGTTTCCATTCCGCGCAAAGCTTCGGTGGTGATATCCACGCGGCATGGCGATGTGAGTGTCCTGGGGCGAGACGGTGACGCGAACATCTCCAGCAAGCATGGCGACGTATCGCTGGCGGATATCAATGGGAAGGTGAGCCTGGACCTGGATCATAGTTCGGCGCGTGTATCACAGGTCGCCGGTGACGTTTCTGTGGAGGGTCACGCCAATGACGTTTCGGTGCAGGACATCAAGGGAGCGGTGCGGCTGAACGGCGAGTTCATGGAGAGCGTAAAGCTGGCAAAAATTGCTAAGACAGTTAGCTTCAAGTCCTCACGAACCGATCTGGAGTTCTCGAAGCTCGACGGCGATCTGGATTTGGATTCCGGCGATTTGCGGGCGAGTAATCTGATGGGGCCGCTACGTCTCACCACCCGGTCGAAAGATATTCGCCTGGATGGCGTCTCCGGAGACGTGCGACTAGAGGACAACAATGGAGCTGTCGAACTGCGCATGACCAAATTGGGGAGTGTGCAGGTGGAAAATCGGCGAGGCGACATTCAAATCTACGTTCCCGATAAAGCCGGTTTCCAGCTGGACGCCAAGGCACGCAACGGCGAAATACAGTCGGACTTCAGCGAACTGAAAGTCGACGATGCCCACGATCAAGCAACAGCCGTTGGCGCAGTCGGCGGTGGTGGGCCGCGATTGGTTGTCACCAATGAGCACGGGACGATTGAAATTCGCAAGGGATCGTCGGCGGCGCTGATACCCCCAGTGCCACCTGCTCCGCCTGCTCCCAAGGAACCTCGCGGGGCGAAATCTAAGACGCCGGAGCCTACGGAGAATTAGAAAATCAGTTGTCAGTGGCCAGTTCTCAGTTCTCAGTCTTAGGAGTTCGGTTGGCTGGCCTAACTTCATTCCTGATTTTGCGGATGTTTCCCCTCTTACGCGCAGACCGCGCCCGTGTTATGTTCATTTTCCTTGCAAATGATTCGTTCTTATAAAGGCATTTTGCCGACGATCCCCGCATCTTGCTATGTGGACGAGTCGGCGCAAATCATCGGGGACGTGGTTCTCGGCGAAAATGCCAGTGTGTGGATAAACGCTGTCCTCCGCGGCGACGTGCATTCGATCCGTGTGGGCGCACATTCCAACGTGCAGGACTGCAGCGTGCTGCATGGAATGAAAGACAAGTACGGCGTGTTCGTAGGTGAGTACGTGACCGTGGGACATTCGGTCACCCTGCATGGATGCATCGTTGAAGACCGATGCCTCATCGGTATGGGAGCCATTATTTTGAATGGAGCTCGCATTGGAGCGGGCTCGATCGTAGCCGCAGGAACACTGATTCCTGAGCAGACGGTGGTTGAGCCCGGATCACTATGGATGGGGTCTCCTGGTAAATTTCGGCGCAGACTTGAGGAGAGCGACCGGGAAAGCATCCTTCGTTACGCGAACAATTATTTGGGATATAAGGAATCGTATTTAAGGGAGAGGAAATAGCAGTCAGCACTCAGCATTCAGCCAATGGAGGACTGTGCGGACCTCCCGGAAATCATGCCGAATGCTTCATGGGCTGAAAGCTGAGTGCTAACTGCTGAATGCTTCTGTTCAACTACCAATGATCAAAGCTATCCGAGGCACGCGGGATCTGCTTCCGCCGGAGACGGCGTTGTGGAATTTTGTGGAGGCGGCGGCGCGCGACGTGTTCCACGCTTACAACTTCCAGGAGATTCGCACTCCCATTTTCGAGGAAACGCAATTGTTTGCCCGGTCGGTGGGCGAAGAGACTGACATTGTTTCGAAGGAGATGTACACATGGGAGGATCGCGGGCGTGGGCAGAGTGAGAAGGGGCAGTCCCTGACTCTGCGGCCGGAAAATACTGCGGGAGTTGTGCGAGCCTACGTTGAGCACAAGCTTTGGGATCGCGGGCTGAATAAGCTTTACTACATTGGGCCTCAGTTTCGGCGCGAACGCCCTCAGAAAGGACGATACCGGCAGTTTTATCAGATTGGCGCGGAGACCGTCGGGCCATCGAGCGCCGGAAGCGAGTCGCCGGCACGTGATGCGGAGATGCTGGAGATGCTGGCCACACTTCTCAACCGGGTCGGTATCAATAATTGGACATTGCAGTTGAATTCGGTGGGCTGTCCCAACGACCGTGCGGTTTACAACGAAGCGCTGCGCAAGGCGCTGGAACCGGTAGTGGACAAAATGTGTGGCGATTGCCAACGGCGGGCAGTTACGAATCCTTTGCGCGTGTTTGATTGCAAAGTACCTGAGGACCAGCCCATTATCGAGAAGCTGCCGCGCATCAGCCAGTTTCTTGATGAAGGTTGCCGCAAGCATTTTCAGGAAGTCCAGGCAATCCTGAAAGCGGTGGAAGTGCCGTTCACGTTGAATGATCGTCTTGTCCGCGGCTTGGATTATTACACTCGAACTGCATTCGAATTCACGCACGGCGCGCTGGGCGCGCAAAATGCGATTCTCGGCGGAGGCCGTTACGATGGGCTTTCTGAAGCCTTAGGAGGGCCCAGTGCGCCCGGCATTGGGTTCGCTATCGGCGAGGATCGCCTGGTACTCGCGCTGAAAGAATCGGCGGAAGCAGTTGCACGCAAGCCTGATGTTTATATCGCGCCATTAGGTCCGGGAATGGATCGCGAGTCAGCCAAAATCGCGCACGAGCTGCGCCGTCATGATGTGGTCGCGGAATTAGGGGACGAGAGCTTCCGCCTGAAAAAGTCGCTGGAAACTGCAAGCAAGATGGGAGCGCGGTTCGCTCTGATTGTGGGCGAGAATGAAGTCAAGGCCGGCGCCTTCGCGCTTAAGAATCTGGAAACTGGGGAGCAGGTTTCCGTGCCACGCGCTGAACTGGCACAGAAAATTCAATCGAAATAAGTTGGAGCCTGAATGAATCGCTACTTCGCTGTTCTTTTTCTGGGTTCAGTAGCCATCATGCCGGTGCTCGCAGAGCAAGGTACGGGAACGAATAACGCGCCGCCCTCGTCAGGGGGCACTCTCCCGCTGACGAGCCGCAAGAATTTGAGTCCACTGGAGCAGACTCTCATTACTAATACCAAAGCAGTGCCGGCCGCATGGAAAAAGAAAGACGCTGATTTCTTCAAACGTACTCTCACGGATGATTTTCTTGAAGTCGCGATTGATGGCAAGGTGTACGGCAAGAACGATGTGCTGGAAAGCGTGCGTATGGCGGATGTTCGGGAGTACAGCCCGTACGACGCACAGATATTGAACATAAACGACTCGGCGGCCATCGTGACCTACGATTGCATCGTGCGCATGACTTTAGGCGAGGAGTCGGTACCTCGCTATCAGCACATCACCGATGTTTGGGTTCAGCAGGGCGACGAGTGGCGCCTGAAGTTTCAGCAGGCAACGGCCGCACAGTAGAGCGCTGATCGCGCGTTGACTTGCCGTGGGAGCGGGCCTAGTATTTTGGCACTCCCTGATCAGCGTCATTGGTTTTACCGAGGATTCTCAAAAGCCACTCGATATGGAGGATGTGCGAATGAAACGAGCATCAATAATCGTCGTATTCCTGAGCTTGCTGTTTGCGTTCGCGGCTCAGGCCCAGATGCAGATGCCGAAGCCGGGGCCCGAACACAAGAAACTGGACTATTTCCTGGGCACATGGAGCACGGACGGAGACATGAAGCCGGGTCCGATGGGCCCGGGCGGCAAGTTCACTGGCACTTCGCATGACGAATGGATGGACGGCGGTTTTTTCATCGTCATACACTCCGACATGAAAATGCCAATGGGCACGGGCACCGGACTTGCTGTGATGGGCTATAACGCCGACCAGAAGAAATACACTTACCACGAGTTCAACAGTATGGGCGAAGCGGAAGCCGCCACAGGCACGGTGGATG
>DATHJP010000427.1:0-2380 GCA_035489695.1 Terriglobales bacterium | reverse complement strand
TCAATGAAGCCGTCAGTGACTTTGAAAGCGCCGCCGTAAATGCCAATGTCCTCTCCGAGGCAGAAGACGCTGGGGTCGCGTTCCATCTCTTCGCTAATGCCCTGACGAATGGCTTCGAGATAAGTGAGTTGGGGCATGATGGTTTACATCTTTACCTGAATTCGCGTTCCCGCACCATCACTTTAAATGCACAACTGCTTCCACTCGCTTTAGTTGCCTCGCGGTTCCGGGCTTCGTCTTCGGCAGTCCGTACTTCGGCTTAATGTCGTGACATCCTTCCTCGCAATAGACTCCGCCAGCAGCGGATTCCGGGGCAGGCATTGGTGAACCCAGTGCGAAATCGCGGTCGGCTTCGAGTTCGCGATCCACGTCTGCGATTAACTTTTCGTTTTCTGAAGGCGTCAGCCACTTTTGTGCTTTCACCAGATAATTCTCGAAACGCACAATCGGATCGCGCTTGCGCCAATATTCGAACAGAGGCTTGGGGACGTAGTCGGCGGCATCGTGGATAGCGTGGCCTTTCATGCGCATCATTTTGGCCTCGATCAGAGTCGGGCCTTCGCCGCGTCGGGCGCGTTCGCAGGCTTCGTGGGCGGCGTCGTAAACCTGGCAGGCGTCGGTCCCATCGACGATTATGCCGGGGATTCCGTAGGCAATGGCGCGTTCAGCGAGATCTTTCACGCGGAACTGCATGTCGGCGGGCGTGGAGTATCCCCAGAGATTATTTTCGACGAACAGCACCACGCCAAGATTCTGCACGGCGGCGAAGTTCAAGCCTTCGTAGGTGACGCCGGTGGACTGCCCACCGTCGCCGATGTAGGTCATGACAGCGATGTTGCGTCCTTGAAGACGGGCGCCAAGAGCGACACCGGCGAGCACAGGAATTAGGTCGCCGAGAGTGGAGATGGGAGCGACCACATTGCGTTTTTCGATGTCACCGAAATGAGAGGACGCGTCGCGGCCTTTGGTGGGAGAGCCAGCCTTCGCCATGTACTGCATCATGATGTCGCGCGCAGTGAAGCCGCGAACCAGGAGTGAACCCTGATTTCGGATCATGGGCCCCATCCAATCGTCGGGAGCGAGCGCGTAGGCCGAGGCGCAGGAGCAAGCCTCCTGGCCGAGTCCGAAGTAAACGCCGCCGACTACCTTGCCTTGTTTATATAGATTCTCGAGAGCCGTCTCCATCTTGCGGTTGAGAAGCATCCAGCGGTAGATCTCGAGACACTGTTTTTTATCGAGATATTTCGATTCGCGGATGGGTGGAACTGTTGCAGTGAGATCGCCCTTGATTTCGTAGCAGGTCACGTCATCTTTACAAAGTTGACGTATCGTGAAAGCCGGTTTTTCCAAGCGATAATCGGCGATAGTGTAGGTGCGCTGGGTAGCGGTGATTGAGTTGGGGAGGCGTTGGCCGCGGCCATTGGAGCTGTTACGGGGAGAATTCTTTTTGGCCTTCTTCTTCATGCCCAGAAAGTTTCTTCCTCTTTATGCAGTCTTCGTAATTCAGCTGGAAGTTTTACCGGGACACCCTGAGTGGGCCGCAGCAGCGCATCCAGGGTTTCCAGCCAGAGGATTTGGCTGTTGAAGACTACTCCGAAGTTGCGGGAGATGGAATTCGCAATCTCTTGCAACGGGAATCGCTTGCCGAGTTCTTTTGCCATGGACGTGACTACTTTGGCTTCAATTCCGCAGGGAATAATCAAATCAAAATAACTGAGGTCAGTATTCACGTTCAGAGCGAAGCCGTGTGACGTGACTCCGCGCGAAATGTGGACGCCGATGGCGGCGATCTTGGCTTCATACTTGGTGGAAGGCTGACGAGTCTTCGACTCGTCCGGACGGGCGAGGTCGCCCGTCCCTACGTGGGCATGGCTGGCGTCCCCATCGGTCCAGACTCCGGTAAGTCCGGGGATGCGCTTTGCCGCAATTCCGAAATCCGCACAAGTTCGGATCAATACTTCTTCGAGCCGCCGCACGTACTCGACCGCGCCGAGAGTCTTTCGCGTGCCATCAATGGGGAAACCACGCAGATCGAAGATGGGATACGCGACGAGCTGACCTGGTCCATGGAAAGTCACGTCACCGCCGCGGTCGGATTCGAAGACTTCAACACCGCGCTGGGAGAGCAGTTCCGAAGAAGCAAGAATGTTTTTCGCTTTTGCATTTCGTCCCAGGGTGATGACCGGCGTGTGCTCCAGCAACAGAAGAACATCGCCGATAAGGCCGTCTTTACGCAGGTTGACCAGCCGCTGCTGCAATTGCAGGCCAGTGGCGTAATCCACAACGTCGAGTTGGACGATTGAGATCAAATTGGTACCTAACTACATGTTGATCGCCAGGCCATATACGCTATTCGATGCGTCCAGCATAGCCTCTGCCA
>DATHJP010000426.1:0-10691 GCA_035489695.1 Terriglobales bacterium | reverse complement strand
CGCATTTTTTCCGCCGCCCAAGTGGGGACGGCAATGACCAGAAGCAAGCAGACCAAACAGATTTTGAGAGCCCGACAGTTACTCCGGGGATAAGAGATCGTCAAAAACAGTCTCCTGGAGAATGATTAATTTCTTTGATGAGGATTGTCACTCAAAAGATGCTGTGGGCACAAGGTTTACCCGCGTTTTTGCTGCTTTTATTCGCGACTAGCCAGCCGATGCTTCTATCCGACTTGCGCGCCTACCGTGACGGAGCTCGAGGACCATCTCAGCAGCACGGCCAGTAGGATGCGTCGCCTCGGTAGCAGGTCCCTGCAGACGAAGTTTTACGCTGGCTAGACCGTCGATCATTTTGTCGCGGGCCGGACCGTAGGGAAGAATTTCATTCATTCTGGCGACCACTTTTTCCACCGTAAGATCCTGTTGCACCAGTTCTGGGACCACCTGCTCTCCGGCAATCAAGTTCACCATGGCGAAGTGAGACACCTTGATGCGCGGCCGTCCCAGAAGATAAGTGAGAGAAGAAACCCGGTAGACCATCACGAACGGCGTGCCCATGATTGCGGCCTCGACAGTGGCGGTGCCGCTGGCAATAATTCCAGCCCGCGAATGCAAGAGCGCTGGCAAGGCTTCGGGAACCAGATGAATGCTCGGAAGATTGCCAATCAGCGATTCCAGGAAACTGCGGTCGAGAGTGGGCGCGATCGGCAGCAGGAACTCGTACCCCCAGCCCAGCTTGGCGGCGGATTCCAGCATCACGGGAAGATTCATGCTTACTTCTTTTACGCGACTGCCCGGCATGAGAGTGATCCAGGGCTTGGCTGAGTCCAACTTGTTCTGCGCCGCATAGTCATCGCGTTTGATCGTGGGCAACGCCTGATCCGCTAGCGGGTGGCCTACGAAGGTCGCATCGACCCCATGGTCGCGATAAAACTGTTCTTCGAATGGAAAGATCACAAGCGCCTTCGTGATGTATTTCCGAACCAGGCGAACGCGTCCCTGACGCCACGCCCAAAACTGCGGGCAAACGTAATACACAACCGGGATGCCGCGTTTGTGCATCTGCCGGGCAACGCGCCAGTTGAAAGCCGGAGAGTCAATGACGATGGCGAGATCAGGATGACGTTTGTCCGCCTCAGCAATCAGCCGCCGAAATCGGCTGTAAATCTTGGGCAGATGGCCGAGGATTTCGGAGATACCCACGACGGCAAGGTCTTTGGCGTCTACCACGGTGTCGCAGCCAGCGCCCCGCATGCGGTCTCCGCCCACGCCAAAGAATTCCAGTGAGGGATCGCGGCTCCGTAACGCCTTGATGAGCAGCGCGCCGTAAAGTTCACCTGAAGCTTCTCCGGCGGAGATCAGAATTCGCACGCCACATTGTAGCGCCGGCGTCCCGCCGGCATCGGTTGCGCCCATCACGATTTTCGAGGGTGCCCTGTCCAAGCTCTGCTTGGGCGGGGGTTTTAGATGCTCGTAAAAACAGATGCGATCCGGGTTACGGAAATACTCTGTCTACGCCCGGGCGACCGAAATGCTTCCTGCCTGAGCGCTGATGCGGGTGCGATCTGAAATGTTCCAGGTCGGTACGCAGACAACCCCCGCCCAAGCAGAGCTTGGACGGGGCACCCTCGAGAGTAGTTGTGTCCAGGACAGCCGGCGGGACGCCGGCGCTACTAATCGTCGGCGCTGGCGGTGACTTCGGGGCCGCTGCCCACCGGAATCTCCTGGTCTTTGTATTGCAGCTGATAAAGTTTGTAATAAATTCCACGCTGCGCGAGCAGTTGCTGGTGAGTACCTTCCTCGCGCACCACTCCCTTATGCATGACGATGATCTTGTCCGCCCGTTGCACCGTCGAAAGCCGATGAGCGATTACCACCGAAGTGCGACCTTCCACCATGCGGCTGAGTGCATCACGAACCTTAAATTCAGTTTCCGTATCGACGCTGGAAGTCGCTTCGTCCAGGATGAGAATCTTCGGGTTGTGCGCCAGGGCGCGAGCGAATGAAATGAGCTGCTTTTGGCCGGTGGATAGCGTCGAACCACGTTCGCGCACTTCTTCTTTGAAGCCCCGCGGCAAAGTGCGGATAAAATCGGCAAGATTCACGTCGATGGCAGCCTGTTGTACGTCTTCGTCCGTGATGAATTGCGTGCCCAGCCGGATGTTTCCTTCGACCGTACCGGTAAACAGGAACGGATCCTGGAGGACCACGCCGAAGCGGCGGCGAAGATCGGCGAGATCCATGTCTTTGACATTCACCCCGTCAATCTTTATCGCGCCTTTCTGCACATCGTAGAAACGCATCAGCAGAGAAATGATCGTGGTCTTGCCGGCCCCAGTGTGTCCGACAATAGCGACAGTCTCGCCCGGCTCAATGGCAAAGCTGACATCCCGAAGCACCCAGTCGGGTTCCGTGGTTGTGTGAGTATCTGTTCCAGCCCGTGAAGGTCCTTTACCGTTCTTGCCATCACCGGTGTCGATAGGAATGTTCCGATAGGCGAACCACACATGATCGAATTCAATGCGGCCAGGACCTTCTGGTTTCTTGGTGACCGCGGGAGAAGTAATCTCAACCGGCGTATCCAGCAGTTTAAAAATACGCTCACTGGAAGCCATGGCCGATTGCAGGATGTTGTATTTCTCGCTGAAATCCTGAATGGGCCGGAAGAATCGTTGTGCATACTGTATGAAAGCCGCAAGAATTCCGATGGTCGAAGCGCCGCGAATGACGTCGTTACCGCCAAACCAGATAACGCACGCAATCGCAATCGAGGAAAGGATTTCCACGACCGGATAGTAGACGGCATGGGCCATGATGGCGTCTTTGAAGGCGTCCATATGGGTGGCGTTGACGTCGGAAAACTTGTCGAATGCCCGTTTCTCGCGGTTAAAGAGCTGCAGCACTACCATCCCGCTGACGTGCTCTTGTAGGTATGCGTTAATCCTCGCAATCGCCACACGAATGCGCCGGTAGGAATCGCGTACTTTGTCCCGGAAGATCTTTGTCGCGACGGCAATGAGCGGCAGAACCGCGAAGGTAATCAGTGCCAGCTTAGTGTTCATTTGCAGCATGATCGCTACAATGCCGGCGAGCACGAAAATATCTTCGAAAATCGAGACCACGCCGGACGTGAACATTTCGTTCAGCGCGTCCACATCGCTGGTGACGCGCGTCACCAGCCGGCCAACCGGATTCTTGTCGTAGAAACCAATGTGCATGCGCTGCAGATGACGGAAAATTTCCTTGCGTAAGTCGAACATCACCATCTGCCCGGCCCATTGCATGTAATAAGTTTGAAGATATTCCAGCAGGAAGCTGAAAACCAGCAGCCCAACATACAAGGCAGCAATCTGGGCAATTCCAGCGAAGGGATTGCTGCTCAGAAAACGGTCAAATCGTGTGTGCAATCCCGGAACCGGCGCCAGATAGCGGTCGATGACAATCTTGGTGAGATAAGGCCCCAGAACGTCGGCACCGACCTTAATAAAAATGGATCCCAGGGCGATCGCAACCTGCCATTTGTCAGGGGCAAGATAGCGAAGCAGCCGCTTCATTAGGCGGCTGTCATAGGCTTTTCCTAATACCTCTTCTTCGTGGGCTGAGGCCATCGGCTATTAAAGATTACCTTAAATAGATGGGAACGGCAGTCCGAAGGATGGAAAAGGTTTTCTCGCCGATCAGGCAGCCCGACGCAGGACTAAGGCCGAATTCTTCGACCCGAACCCTACACAGTTGCAGATGGCATGCTCGATATGCGCACTGCGACCGACGTCGGGCACGTAATCCAGGTCACACTCCGGATCAGGCACATCGAGATTGATAGTGGGAGGAATCTTGCCGTGTTCCATGGCCACCAGTGTGGCAGCCAGGCTGGCGGCGCCGCACGCGCCTTGCGCATGTCCAATCTGCGACTTCAATCCTGACATCGGAATTTTCCCGGCATGCTTACCCAGGGCGAGTTTGAGAGCACGCGTTTCCACGCGATCATTCATCTCTGTGGAAGTCCCGTGCAGGTTGACATACTGAATGTCTTCGGCCGCGAGCTTTGCTTCTTCGAGCGCTTCGGTGATGGCACGCGCTGGTTCTTCCGGCGACTCGCTCATGCGTACCCGGTGGAAGGCCTCGCAGGTGGAGGCGTATCCTGCAATCTCCGCGTAGATGCGAGCCCCGCGGGCATGAGCATGATCGTAATCTTCCAGGATGAACATCCAGGAACCTTCGGCCAAGACGAAGCCATCACGATCCGCCGAGAAGGGACGCGAGGCGCGCTCGGGTGCGTGATTCCAGGAAGCAGTGAGCGCGCGTAGTAGCGAATAGCCTTTAATAATTCCGGGAGTGATGGGCGCATCGACGCCACCGACCAAAAACATGGGCTGCACTCCGGCCTGGATGTGCTGATAGGCGTAGCCAATGGCATCGGTAGATGACGTGCACCCAGTAGTGATCACGTGGCTATAGCCGCGAAATCCGAAGCGCATGCTGATTTCGCTGGGGATCGTTCCCATAGTGCCGCTGGGAATACAAAACAAGCTGACTTGCTTAACCTGACCGCTGTGCCACAGACGATATTGTTCTTCGGAGAATTCCTGCGCTCCGCCGCCAGTGCCGAGGATCACACCAATCTCGCGCTTCTCTTCCATCGACATCGCGGCAGGATCGAGGCCAGCATCGTGGATTGCCTCTGCTGAAGCCGCCAGCGCCAAGGGAACGACGCGAGAGACATGTTTCCGCTCGCGAGGATCCACCCAGGCCAGTTCATCAAAGTCTGGGATTTCGCCGGCGATGTGTACCGGCAGATCGGAAGGATCAAAGCGCGAAATTCGCTTTACTCCAGATTTTCCCGTCAGGATACCCTGGCAAAAAGCTGCCTTACCCATGCCATTGGGGCTGATGACGCCTAGTCCGGTGATCACAACGCGAGGAAGCATATTCATTTTAGATGCTGGCGTGAGTCCGATCATGATTGCGACGTGGGATAATCAGCGCGATGCCCCTGGGCCTTTATATTTCGGTGCCATTCTGTCGTACCAAGTGCAGCTACTGCAACTTCGCGTCAGATGTCTTTTCCCGCGCCGTTTTTCACCGCTACGTAGACCGTGTGTGTTCGGACATGGAACGTGCCGATAGTATCGCAGATCAGATGGGCGGACGCTTCGACCGGACCCTGGATTCTGTATACATGGGCGGCGGAACTCCCACGATACTCGATATAACGGAATTGGAACGGCTATTTGTCACAATTTCGCGAAATTTCGAGTTATTGCCCAACGCCGAAGTCACAATAGAATGTGCTCCCGGCACGCTCACACCTACGGTCGTCGAAGCGCTCAAGCGTAGTGGTGTCAATCGCGTGAGCCTGGGAGCGCAGTCTTTCGTTGACCAGGAAGCCGCCGCCGTCGGGCGTTTGCATTCGCGAAACATAGTGCTGGCTGACATTGCACGTTTGCGCGCGGCTGGGATTTCCAACATCAACATTGACCTCATCGCCGGATTACCTCATCAAACCTCGAAGAGCTGGGAAGTCTCTATTGCTGAAACCATTTCTTCCGGCGTACCGCACGTCAGTGTTTACATGCTCGAGGTTGACGAAGATTCTCGGCTTGGCCGCGAGCTAATCGCAGGCGGTACACGATACCACGCTCATTTCGTGCCGCAAGACGAAGCCACCGCGGATTTCTATGAAATGGCATGCGTCCAGCTCGACTCGGCTGGAGTGCGGCAATACGAGATTTCCAACTTCGCGCGCCAAGGCTTCGAATCGCGTCATAATCTAAAATATTGGACCCGCCAGCCGTATCTGGGCTTTGGAGTGGACGCGCATTCCATGCTGCTCTCGCGCGAGGCAGAGAACGAAGCCGTACGATTCTCCACCCCAGACTCGCTGGAAGAATACGTCGCGGAACGACCTCTCAAGCGCACTCCAATTACTTCGCACGCGGCTCTCGAAGAAACGTTCTTTCTTGGCCTGAGGCTCAATCGCGGCGTGGACTTGGAAGAAGTTGCAGCGAAATTTGGGGCATCGGCAGTCGCCGTCTTCACTGAAACTATCTCGGAATTTGTAGAAGGCGGATTGATGGAGCGCGAAGATTCGTGGATTCAGCTGACGCCGCGCGGCAGACTGCTGTCCAACGAAGTCTTTGCAAGGTTTATTTCAGTCAGGACAGAAGAAGTGGCCAGTGGTCAGTGATCGAGATGCCGTGATCGGCCAAGTTTACGTCGTCGATTCTGGACTAGGCAAACCAGCACAACAGCAAATTACCTCGCCAACTGCAATCATGGGCTGGTTCTTCGCCTTGTTCGTAGTGTCCGGTTTCTGCAGCATCCTCTACGAATTGGTCTGGTTGCGGCTGGCGATGGCGAACTACGGCGTCACCACCGCAACGGTTGCGATCGTCTTGTCGGCCTTCATGGCCGGTTTGGGTGTTGGGTCGTGGGCAGCCGGCTGGATGGTTCGCCGTTTCGAATCCGTTATCAGGATTCCCGTCCTCTGGCTCTACGCGGCGCTGGAAGCACTGATTGGTATCTCGGCGCTGCTGGTTCCCCTGGAACTGGCGATTGGGCACAATCTCCTTCGACGATTAGGAGCCGCGGCGGCACTCTCCTCCAGCGGTCACTACCTGGTGAGCGGAATTCCGCTGGCGATAACGCTTGTGCCCTGGTGCAGCTTGATGGGCGCTACCTTTCCGGTGGCCATGTTCGCAATTGAGCGCACTCTTGGCCCAAACCCTCGTTCCTTCAGCTTTTTGTACTTAGCCAACGTGATCGGTGGAACGCTCGGAGCCGTGCTGCCGCTGCTTTTGATTGAAGTAAGCGGTTTCAAGGGGACTTTGATGGTGGGACTGGGATTGAATCTGTTGCTGGCTGCTGTCGCAATCCTTGTAACAAGGCGTCTACCTCGGCAGTCGTCGGAGGATGCAAAGTTCGAGCCCCAGCGGAAACAAGGGTCGCGCTGGATTTTGTTTCTGCTGATGCTGACGGGATTCACCAGCATGGCCATGGAAGTGGTCTGGACTCGCCTGTTTACACCCTACCTGGGAACATTGGTTTATTCGTTTGCCACCATTCTCCTACTGTATCTGGTGGCCACTTGCGCGGGCTCGCAGGTTTATCGTTGGACCGCCAGACGCGGGCCCAACGAAGGCGCCATGATTTGGACATTGGTGGGCTTGTCCGGAGTCATCTCGCTGCTTTCCGCCGATCCTACGCTGCGGATGCCTTTCTACCTCAGGCCGACTCTGGGAATTGTCCCTTTCGCTGGTACGTTAGGTTTCGTCACTCCGATGCTGGTCGACCGCTGGGCCAATGGCGAGCCCTACCTCGCTGGACGCGCTTATGCAGCCAACATCTTCGGTTGCGTTGCAGGTCCTTTGCTCGCGGGCTTCTTGCTTCTTCCGTACACAGGAGAGCGGCTCTCGATTCTTCTGCTCGCAATGCCATGCTTCGCGGTCGGCATCGCAATCCCGATTTTTGGTAGGGCAGTTCCACGCAGCAGGATTCGCGCCAGCGTCCAATATGCAGCGCTCGCAGCCGCCGTAGGATTCGCTTTGTTGAGCCACAGCTATGAACAGGTTCTTCCGCGGCGTTACGTGCTGCGGGACGCGACAGCAACTGTGATTGCAACTACGATCGGAGGGCGCAAGGAACTGCTGATTAACGGCATTGGTACAACCCGCTTGTCAGCGATCACGAAAATGATGAGCCACTTGACCCTGGCAGAACTGCGTCATCCAGCAAAGCAGGTCCTGGTAGTTGGTTTTGGCATGGGTACGGCGTATCGCTCCGCGTTGTCGTGGGGAGTCAATACAACCGTGGTCGAGTTGGTGCCGAGCGTGCCGCAAATGTTTGCTTACTACTATGCCGACGCCAGCCAATTATTGGCGTCTCCGCTTTCTCACGTCGTCATCGATGACGGCCGGCGTTATCTCGAGCGCGCAAGCGACGTCTACGATGCCATCATCCTCGACCCGCCCCCGCCTGTGGAGACGGCAGGGTCAAGCCTTCTCTATTCCTCTGAGTTCTACCGACTGGCGAAAGCTCATCTTCAGCCCCAAGGAATTCTTCAGCAGTGGCTGCCCTATGGAGATCCCACTCTGCAATCCGCAATGGCCAAGGCTCTGAAGGCGGAATTCTCTTACGTCCGAATTTTCCTCGGAATTGATGGGCATGGTTACCATTTCCTCGCCAGTATGCAACCGCTGCCGAGTCGTTCGGCCGAGGAGCTCGCCGCAATGTTGCCGCCAGCGGCCGCAGCCGACATTGTTGAATTCGGCCCGAAAACGACACCCACGGAGCAGTTCAGAAGCGTGCTGCGAACGCAACTGGACGTGGATGCAATGATTGCCCTGGCCCCGGCTGCGCCCGTACTGCGTGACGATCGCCCGGTGAATGAGTTCTTCCTGCTGCGAGCCACCGGGGAGCAGATTAAAAATATCCAGGAATCCCAAGCAGCCTGGTTTTAGGACCAAGCACTGACCGCTGTATAATCTCAACCGCTTTACTGCACGGTGCTTCATGGGCATGTACTCCCATTACGACGGCGCGCATAATCATCCCGTAAATCGGGCGTTGCACATGATTGCCATCCCAGTTGGCTTTTCGTCGATTGTGGTCGTGTGGTTCCACTGGATCATCGGGCTGCTGCTGATCCCGGCGGCTTTCGCTCTGGCGTGGCTGGGGCATCTGATTGAAGGCAACAAGCCGGCATTCCTGACCAACCCGGCACATGTGTTTGTAGCCCCGTGGTGGATGGTCCGCAAAATCTTCGGTGCGGGACAAAAGAAAGGCTCCACACCAATGGTCTAGTTCTTCCGCACTCTTTCCTTCGAACTCAAGACTAGTGTTTCATGTGATCGAGGCAGACTGAAAGCAATTCAAACCAACCGGTCGGTTCGACGTTTTCTTCATCTTCGCTCGCTATGTTCTAATAAAAAGTTCGACGCTATGTGATTGCGTCGGCCGTCACCCACTTCAATTTTCGCATCGAAAGCGCGCGCCGGAGGCACTTTGGATTTCCAACTCAACGAGGAACAACTTCAACTAAAAAAGAGCGTGCGCGAATTTGCCGAACGCGAGATCGCTCCCCACGTGATGCAGTGGGACGAAGCCAGCGAGTTCCCCATGGCCACCATCAAGGAATTAGGCAAGCTCGGACTGCTGGGAACGGTATTTCCAACTGAGTACGGCGGCGCGGGAATGGGTTATGTCGAGTACGTCACGGCCATCGAAGAACTCTCAAAAGTAGATGGATCTGTCGGCATCATCGTTGCAGCACATACTTCGTTGTGCTCGAATCATATTTTTCTTGCGGGAACGGAAGAGCAGAAAAAGAAGTACATCAGCAAGCTGGCAACCGGCGAATTCATCGGCGCCTGGGGTCTTACTGAACCATCTTCAGGATCGGACGCGGGCAGCGCCCGCATGACCGCTGTCCGTCGAGGCGGCAACTGGGTGTTGAACGGGGCCAAGACTTTCTGCACCAACGGGCACTATGCCGATGTAGTCGTTGTAATCGCGGTGACCGACCGCGCGGCGCACACCCACGGCCTTTCCGCCTTCGTGGTTGAGAAGGGCACCAAAGGCTTCCGTCCCGGGAAAAAAGAGAACAAGCTCGGGTTGCGGGCCAGCGACACGGCGGAATTGATCTTCGAAGATTGCGTCATCCCCGCCGGAAATCTTGTTGGCAAGGAAGGCGATGGCTTTATCGACGCCATGCAGGTCCTGGACGGGGGCCGGATTTCCATTGCCGCGCTGTCGTTAGGCATGGCCGAAGGTGCGTACGAGGCGGCTCTGAAGTATTCCAAACAGCGCAAACAATTTGGCAAAGCAATCAGCGAATTTCAGGCAATTCAATGGAAACTAGCCGATATGGCGACTGAAATCGAGGCCGCGAAGCTGCTGACTCTGTGTGCTGCCTCCATGAAAGACGCAGGCATGAAGACTACGTTGGAGTCTTCAATGGCCAAACTTTATGCCAGCGAGGTGGCCGTAAGGTGCGCCAACGAGAGCGTACAAATCCATGGCGGCTACGGGTTCATCAAGGACTATCCTGCAGAGAAGTTCTATCGAGATGTAAAACTATGCACTATTGGCGAGGGCACCAGCGAGATCCAGCGGTTAGTGATTGCCCGCCAACTGCTTAAAGACTAACCCGCGTGACCCTACGGCCATTTTGGTGCCCGTAAAACTGTAATTCCTCGAACATAGTACGGCAACTCTCCCCCTGCTACTCTCATCCAACCCCCACTCTAATTGGACTCCTGCAGTGTGAATGGAGCATTTACATGATAAAGGCTTGCAGACGGCGTTTATATGGGATCCAAAAGCGATGGGGAATCTCCGTTGTGCTGTTCGGCCTGATGTTCAGCTGCATGACTGGTTGCGGAGGAGGCGCCTCCACCGGTGCGCCGAATGAGACTCCGCCTTCGAGCAATCAGCAACTGAACTCCTCCATCAATCACATTATTTTCATGGCCCAGGAGAATCGCGGATTCGATCATTATTTTGGGAAATTGGCGGATTATTGGAAAGCCAATGGATATCCCGCTCAAGCCTTCGATGGCCTTCCCGCCACCGCTTCCAACCCCAGCTTCGATGGGCTGAGCACCGTCAATTCGTTTCATTTACGCACCGTTTGCGTGCAGAATCTGAGTCCCGGCTGGAATGAAAGTCACACCGATTGGAATGTAAATAAC
>DATHJP010000425.1:0-3594 GCA_035489695.1 Terriglobales bacterium | reverse complement strand
GATTTTTTTTGACAGCAGCGGCTCTGCCAATGCGATCACTTCAACCGGCAGCGGGAACCTTCCCAAGATCTGAACTCGCTTGGATGAATCCGCGATGACCACCATATGCTTGGACGCCGAGGCTACGATCTTTTCCCGTAGCAGCGCCCCTCCACCGCCCTTGATCAACTGCAATTGTGGATCGATTTCATCGGCTCCGTCGATGGTGACGTCAATCTCCGGAAATTCCTCGAGCGTAGTCAGCGGGATACCCACGCTTTCCGCAAGCTCGCGGGTGCGTTGCGAGGTTGGGATACCACGAATCTTGAGTCCGGCCTGTACGCTTTCGCCCAGAAAGCGGACGGCATGCTCGGCGGTCGATCCGCTTCCCAGGCCGACGATATTTCCGTCGCGCACAAAAGCCAGGCTGGCGCGCGCAGCCGCTTTCTTTTCCTCGTCGTGGGCCATGAGAGAGAGGACAGGACGACCGCCTACTGTACAGCTTTCTGAGGTTCAGCGCACATTTTCAGGGACAGCGGCGGCTTCCTCCCACGTGCTTCGCGGCTGAAACAATACCAAGTCAAAGTCATTGAACCACAGAGGACACAGAGGATCACGAAGGAAAAACCACGGCTCATGATGCCGGCGTTTCAGCCGCGAAGCGGCGCAAGAATGCAGCCCACGGCGCCAGCCGTGGGTGGTGTTGCAACCACGAATGAGCCCCAAAGGGGCGACAGCAACTAGCTCCAATAGCGTAAGAAACAAAGGTTGGCTTCAATTGGGGGTGGAGTAAAAAAACGATTCGTTCCGCAGCAGCGCTTCCAGTCCGTCGATGACGTACCGGGCATCGGACTTGGCGACCGCGCCGCGGATTCCTACGTTGCGGGCTTCCTCGACGAGCTGCTGCGAAAGGTAAGTAGTAAACATCAAGATGGGAACGTCCGGAATCACCTTGCCGATCTCGCGCGCGGCCTGCATGCCGTTCATCCCCGGCATCAGAAAATCCAGCACGATAACATCAGGGCTAAGCTCCGCGGCTCGGGTAATCGCATCCTGACCATTGGCCGCCTCGCCGCATACTTCCCAATCGGGATGCTGCTGCAGCAGATCGCGAAGCCGCTGTCGTACCAGCGGACTGTCATCGACGATCATGATGCGGGTTTCCACTAAATTCTCCGAAGAGCTTGCCGAACAATCTGCAAATCAACTTTTGGTGGTATCCACCAATGCCAGATAAGACATGACTAGCCATGTCGCTGCATGCAGTCACGAAACGTGCCAATAGTACCAGTCTGGACAAGCTGCGCCTACCCGTAGATGTAACCAGTTAGTAGTAAATAAAGCTGTACACGTGGTCTACAGCAAACACCTGAAAGATCGCGTACAGCCTTCTTCGCTCAAATGTGGTGGGAGCCCGCACGCAGAGGAGGAGCAACTCTGATGCGGCGCCGATTGCGCGGCACGGCCAACGTGAGGTTGAGTTGGACGCACCTAAGTGGTTGAAGCTAATGGGAAGGACGTCTTTTACGATATTATCTAATCGGTGAGGAAACACACTTTGCCGATTCATCGGAGAGCACGAATGAGAACTGTCCTGAGACGCACGCTGCCCGTCTTGGCAATCCTGCTGCTAGTACCTACCTGGTCGCCAGCCGAAACCACCGCTGAAACCTACAAAACGACTTGTGCCATGTGCCACGGACCTGCCGGCAAGGGCGACACCGCTCTGGGCCAGAACCTCCACGCCAAAGACCTGACTTCTGACGAAGTGCAGAAAAAAACGAACGAAGAGCTGAACACAATCATTGTCAAGGGCAAGGAAAACATGCCTGGCTTCGAGGGCAGACTGACCCAAGCCCAGATCAACGGCCTGGTGAAGTTTATTCGCACTCTGAAGAAGTAATCCGGAGTTCCACAATCCGAACGCCGCTACCACCATTCTCATCAGGTGAAACTTTGGCCAGTTCAGCTCTCCTTACCTTTTCACAGTTGTATAATTTCCAACCCAGGGAAATTTGAACGCTGCAACGGTCCCGAAATGTCTGCTAACCGAAAAACACCCGTCCTGTCCAAATCCATCGGACCCACATGCGGAGGTTGGGAATGCCAGACGACCTGAAGAAACCCACTGAGGAAAGCTCCGGCGTCTCCCGCCGTGACTTCCTGAAGATTTCCAGCATCTCGGCCGCGGCAGTCCCTCTCATTGGGACCAGAGTCGTAGAAGCCGCTGGCACGCCGGTCAAAGTCTACGGTCCGGGCAAGGTACCGGTTGAGTTGTCCGTCAACGGTAAAAAGCACAGCTTGCAGCTCGAACCTCGCGTCACCTTACTTGAGGCTTTACGCGACGACCTCGACCTTACCGGGAGCAAGCGGGTCTGTGATCGCGCCGAATGCGGCGCCTGCACTGTCCTGATGGACAACAAGGTCGTATATGCATGCTCCCTTCTGGCCATCGAGGCGCAAGGGAAACAGATCACTACGATTGAAGCTCTAATGCAGGGTGGCAAGTTGCACCCTGTGCAGCAGGCATTTATGGATAACGACGCCTCCCAGTGCGGCTTCTGCACTCCAGGTTTCGTCGTTGCCACTAAGGCTTTCCTGGACAAGCACCCCAAAGCCACTGCGGAGGACATTCGCCGGGGCATGAGTGGCAATCTCTGCCGCTGCGGCACTTACCACGGCATTCAGAAAGTCATCGCGCAATTTACCCAGAAGGGAGCCTGAGTCATGCCCGACTACAGTTGGCCTCCGCCGGAAAATCGTAGCTTGATCGGCAAGCGCATCTCGCGGGTAGATTCGCCGGTGAAAGTCTCCGGCCGCGCCAAGTACACCTACGATTACAACCCCAGCGGCATGCTCTACGGGAAAATCCTGCGCTCACCCCATGCCAAAGCAAAGATCGTCAGCATTGATACCAGCGCCGCGGAAAAAATGCCGGGAGTGAAGGCAGTTCAGATCGCACAGAAAGTCGGCAGCACCGTTCAATGGGCTGGCGACGAAGTGGTCGGTGTCGCAGCGGTCGACGAAGCCACGGCGGAAGACGCCATCCGCGTCATCAAAGTTACTTATCAGCCGCTGCCACATCTGGTCAGCGACGCCGAACCGCCCGCGGGAGCCGCAGAAACACCAGGTCCGTTGAGCATGGACGACCTCGAAGACATGCTCGATAACCAGGTACGTCCGCGAGAGATGGCGGAGGCAATTCAGCAGTATGGCATCACTTTCAAACCCGACGACAAGACGCTGGAAGGCCTGAAATCCGACGGCGCTACCGATGACGTCTTGGCCGCACTTCGAACCGCCCCGGTGCACGAGAACGCTGAAAGCAAACCCAAGTCCAACTATTCGAAAGCGGCCGCGCAAACTCAGGGCGAGCCCGACAAAGCCTTCAGCGACGCCGAGATTGTTTCCGAGGGCATTTACGGCGCGCCCGTGATCACACATTGCTGTCTGGAGTCGCACGGTGCCACGCCTGAGTGGACGGACGACGATCATCTGATGGTCCACATCTCGACTCAAAATGTTTCTGGGATTGCCGGCCAGATGGCTGACCCGATCGGTATCCCCGCCGCGAACATCCATGTACATCAGGACCACATCGGCGGCGGCTTCGGC
>DATHJP010000424.1:0-2861 GCA_035489695.1 Terriglobales bacterium | reverse complement strand
GTTGATTACTTCCGCATTGCAGCGTTAGAGCGGCCACTGCCGGCAGCACTGCTCCCCACTTCTCGAAAATCGCGAGGAGCGGGGCACCCTCTTTGTTTTCTCTGCTAACAATCCAACTAAGGGCGTCATACTCCCGCCCAGATGTGGGCCACCCGCCCGTAATCGCCTGTTTACACTAACTAACCCGAATCGGTTCCTTGACTTGCTAGAGCTCCGGGCGCATAATTCCCGCCACTTAGTGTCCTCTTCAAGTACCCTCCCCGAGAAGAGGAACTTTTCTCGAGGGCGGAATCGCCCCGTTTCTCACCCTGGATGATTCGGAGAATTGATCCGCGGAAACTCCGGCTCGCTGTACAAGGGAAAAATATGAAAACCAAACTGAACGTTTACTTGATAGGTGCTCTCGTTTTGCTTCTGTTCGTGATTGCCAGTCCAGCTGCAGCCCAGCGGTTCATTTCTTTTGATTTCCCCGGCGCCATCGACAACCAGGCTACCGCCCACTCTCAGCTGTGCACGCAATTTCAAGATTTTCCGCTCACGACAAGTCTGCCCTGCTGGAGGATTCTGTGAACAATAAGAATCGATTGCTGCTCACTCTGCTGCAGATATTTGCGCTGTTGCTGTTTGACGCCACCGTTTTCGGCCAGGAGACCACGGGTGGTCTTCAGGGCACTGTGAAGGATCCTTCCGGTGCAGTGATTTCCGGCGCAGAGGTTTCCGTCATCGGCACCACAATGGTAGGCACCAAGGCCACGAAAACCGATGGAAGCGGTTATTACCGTTTCGCCAATCTCCCGCCTGGAACTTATACCATTACCGCCAGCGCGAAAGGCTTCTCTGTTACCAGGAGGGAGGGCGTTGTTCTCGAAGTCGGCCACCTTCCCTCATTGGATTTTGCTCTTCAAATCGGCGGACATGAAACCATTGTGGAGGTCAGGGGCGAGGCTCCTCTCGTCGATCTGACGACAAATCACACGATGACGAACGTCACTGAGGACATGATTAATAATGCTCCTCACGACCTCTCGTTCCAATCCATGATCCAGTTCGCGCCGATGGCGCGCGACGAACCTCTTGCCAGTTTGTACACAGATGGCTCCCCGAATGGCGGTACCGGCGGCTCTTTGCCGGGCAGCAGCGGCAATGGTGGCGCCGTGGGCTACTCAATTGGCGGCGCAGCGGATTCCGAGAGCGCCTATCTGGTAGAAGGCCAGGACACCGAAAACATTTCCGGCGGCTATTCCAGCGCTAACGTGCCTTTCGAGTTCATCCAGGAAGTTCAAGTGAAGACTTCCGGCATTGAGGCCGAACACGGCGGTGCTCTGGGCGGCGTGGTCAACGTCATCATGAAGAAAGGCAGCAATGGCTACCACGGCAGCGGGTTTCTCACCTATGAATCAGACGCGTTGAACGGTTCTCCGAATGAAAGGCTTCGCTATGATCCTTTGAGCTTCCCCACTGCCACCGATGACCAAGCCTCGCAGATCTACTCGCCGAAAAAGGATACGTTCTCGCACTGGCAACCTGGATTCACCCTTGGTGGTCCGATCAAAAGGGATCGCCTTTGGTTCTACCTGGGTTTTGCGCCGTACGGCGGCACTCTCTCCCGAACGGTGAACTTCGGCCCATCCATCTGTAACTCAATTGGTGGTTGCCCAAATCAGACCGTCGGAAACCAAACCTTTAAGCGACAAACCTGGTCGTACTACAGTACTGCCCGGCTTGATGCCGTTTTGACGCAGAAAGTTCGCGTGTTCGGTTCCTGGCTGTATCAACACGAGCGAAGGACAGGAGCCAGTTTGCCGTTAGCGGATCCCATTTCGCTAGAGTAGTGGTTTCCTTAACGACGCGATTTTCACCCCCCTTTCGCAGTTTTCACATAGCTATGGCTGGTCTCAACCCAACGCGACTTACAACGTCGGTGCGGACCTCACCCTAACTCCGAAGGTCGTTGCTACAACCCGTTTCGGGTACTTCTTTACCAACTATCACGACTTCGGGTGGCCGACCACGGGTGCGGACCTCTCATGGAATGTCGGCGGCATCGGCGCAAATGATAACAACGGCAGTCCTCTTCCGGCTGGCTTGCAGCAGCCCGGCGGCACTACCACTGCGCCCTATGATCAAAGCTACACTCTGTTTAATGCCAGCAAGCACTACCAGTTCAATCAGGACATTGCCTTTTTCAAGAGCGGCTGGGGCGGAACCCATAACTTCAAGTTCGGCTACCAGCTCAACCATCTGTCCAACGTAATTAATCAGAACGGCAACGTCCCGTTTATCTCTCTGACCGTTGGACAGGATCAGAGCTATACGGCGGCCACAGCACCCGGCGGAGCCAACTGCGCCGCGCTCGGAACTGTATACAAGGATTCAGTCAGTGGAGCACCATTGTGCACTGGCCAGTATGGCTACGCCACGGTGACGGACTTCGCGACCATCCTGCCCAAGGCTGCAGTGGACTGGAACCACGCATTGTTTGTGCAGGATGCCTGGACAGTTGGTCATGGTCTCACCCTTAATCTCGGCATCCGCGTCGAGAAAGAGACGCTGCCGGTTCCGGCTGGACTCCAGCAACCCGGTGTAGCCAAGCCTAATTCCATCGCTTTCCCGTGGAGTGACAAGATCGAGCCGCGGTTGGGAGCTGCGTGGGGGCCGGCGAGCGGGAAGATGAAGATCTTCGGCAGTTATGGTGTCATCAACGACGTCATGAAACTGCTGCTTGCGCAGACTTCTTGGGGAGCACAGGTGTTCGAGAACTGTGTCTACGCGCTTGGCCCGGATGCGGGCGGCACGTTCACTAATTCAGATATTGACGCGATCTTCGTTAACAACCGCGCTTGCCCAAATGGTGGGCCAAC
>DATHJP010000423.1:0-3450 GCA_035489695.1 Terriglobales bacterium | reverse complement strand
CGGGCCGTGTAAACGGTCTGCTTTTCGGCCCCGGCCAACCTCAGGCTGGACGTGACCAAGGCCACGCGGAGTGTCCGCGACTGAGCAATCTCGGTGACTCGCTTTCCTTTGTTCAAATGATTGTACATCGTAACGAAGTTCAGGCTGCTCCCGCCAGAGCATACGCTGTTGCAAACCAAAAAACCATGTCGTGGCTGGGATCACCTACAGTGACCCCCGTCATGGCGAGTGGCAGAATCAGAGCCAAAGGCAGCGAACCGCAGGCATTGAATCGCGCCCTCCACGCCGCTGCCAGTGCCGCGCCAACCCCGGACGAGAAAAGCAGGAAGCCAATCACTCCGGTCTCGACCAGAAGCAGCAAAACCAGGTTATGAGAGACAATCATCCTCTGCTGCTTGATCAGGTAAGGCATCGCCCGGCGGGTTAACTCGAGTTGGTAGCCGTCCGGTCCGGAGCCGTAGATCGGGCTTCTCAGAAACATTTCCCACAGTACAGGCGCCATTCGGACCCGCCCTTCCTGCTGGTGGATATTGGAAGAATTCACCTTTCCAAACCGCTCCATGACTGTCGGTATCTGCCAAATGATCGCGCTCAGGACAGCACCTATCAGCAGCAGGCTGGCAAACCGCTTCCTCCTTGATTCGAAGGATCCACCCTGAAACAGCAGTACCAGGACACCCGTGATGAGTATCAGAGCTGCGGTCCGAGAACCGGTCTTGGCCATTCCGGCTCCGGTCAAGGCTGTCAAAAGCAGCAACAGGAGACGCTGGGGTAGTTTTACACCTCTGAACATCCCCAATCCCACCAGGACGATTAGCGCCATGGCGTAGGTCGCGCCGATCACATTCGCATTTTGGCCAAAGACCGATGAACGACCTTCGATTCCTTTATCCACTTCGACCACGCCGATCCCCGAAATGTGGAACAAAGCGCAGAGAGAGCAGCCACAGGCCAGCGCCCACAAGCCTCCCCGGCGTGCTTGGGGAAACTGGAGCACATTGAACATCACCCATAGCCAGGGGAGCGCGAACTCAAGCAATTCAAGAGTGCTCGGCCACCAAAACGTGGACATCTCGGGAGTAAACCATAAACCAGAGAGAATTCGTAGCCCGCAATAAGCCAGAAACCAGAACAGCGCCACAGGAACCAACCGGAGACAAACTCGTGGTTGGGAGAGCACGGCGCACAGGATCAGCACCTGAACCAGTCTGGTGACGCCGACCCTATCGCCTGTGCCTGGCAAATAGAGATGGCTGAAAGGAACGGAGAATATTGACAGATAGAATGCCCAACGCACCAGGCAGTTTGGCCGTAAGGCATCGTCGGCGAGCGCCCCGAAACCAGGGCGACCAGTCTTGGACTCTGTCCGCGCGACCAACTCCGGAGAGCCAGCAGGAGGCAAGCTCAACTGTGGGGCTATGGACGGCATACTTCCGCTCCCGTCATGGTCTGCCCAGCCAACTCGACGACATCCGTACGATCCGGTAGAACCTTTTGCTGGTCCAGCCACGCTTGAAACATCAGCACGTGCCACAGTCCGGGCGACCAATCACGCCTTTTCGCAAGGTGCTCCTGCCACTTCTGTCGCAATCCCCGTGGTTCGAAAAATCCTTCCTGACGCAAACGGGTCTCTCCCAGGAGATGCTCTGCCCAATCGCGCAACGAGCCCCGCAGCCATTCCGCGACGGGAGCGGCAAAGCCTTTCTTGGGTCGCAGCACGAGAGCGGGCGGCACGTATTGGTGCAGAATCCGCCGCAACAGCCATTTGCCCTGATTCCGTCTTTGTTTAATCGAAGCGGGAAGGCTCCAAGCGAATTCAATCACCCGATGATCCAGAAACGGAATACGAGTTTCGAGGCCGACCGACATGGCGGCCCTGTCCAATTTCACGAGAATGTCATCCGGGAGGTACGAAACGGAGTCCAACCACATCATCCTGTGCAATAATTCAGGCAAGTTCTCCCAAGGCCCAGGCGCGCTCAACGGGGTGGCTGGTTCGCTGGCCTCTATCACCCAGGCGGAAGCTTCGCGGTTAGGGGACATCAGTAGTTGGTACAGCGACCTGTCGCTGGACACAGGCAGGACGTCCGACAGATTCCCGAGACGATTCAAAACCCACCGCGCCGCGCCGGGTGCGCTCTTCAGATTCAATCCGGCGGAGGACAAAACCTTCAATTGCCGGGCAAGTCGCTTGCGAGAGTCCTCGGGAATCCTGCGGAGCGCCGGCCAGAGACGTTGGGTTTTGCGATAGAGGTCGTATCCCCCGAAAAGCTCATCACCCGCGTCACCCGACAAACTGACCTTCACGTGTTCGCCCGCCAATCGGCAGAGCAGGACGGTCGGAATCTGTGAAGGGTCCGCCAGGGGTTCGTCATATATGGAAGGCAGCCGGGGAACGACTTGCCTCAGGTCTTCGTCCTGTACGTACAGCTCGGTGTGGTCGGTGCCCAGATGGCCGGCTACTGCTTTCGCAAAGGGCGCCTCGTTAAAACCGTGCTGGTGGAATCCGATGCTGAACGTTCTGACTGGTCGTGGACTCTGCGCCTGCATCAACGCGACCACGAGGGAGGAATCTATCCCCCCCGAAAGGAAGGCGCCCAATGGGACGTCGGCCACCATCTGCTGGGCGACCGACTGGAGCAACAACGCTTCCAACCGCTCGCCCGCTTCCTGCTCCGCACCGTCAAACGGATGGGCTGTTCCCGCTTCCGCAATCGTTTGCAATGACCAATACGGCTCCGGGCAGGGTGCATCACGGGTGTGGAATTGGGCCTCAGTCAGGGCGAGCACACAGCCCGGTGGCAATTTGTAGATGTTTTCATAGATGCTAAGCGGCGCCGGGATGTACCCGTATCGAACCAGCAGAGCCAGCGCGCCGCGGTTTACGCCGCCATGCCACGCAGGGTAAGCCCGGAGAGCTTTTAGTTCCGATCCGAAAACAAACGCCTCCCCGCTCCACCCATAATACAACGGCTTTTCACCCGCCCGGTCGCGAACCAGGCTCAGTGTGCGCGCCCGCCGATCCCACAATGCGAACGCGAACATGCCGACGAAATGCGCCAAGGCAGGGAGGAGTCCCCATTCGCAAAAGGCCGCCAACATCACCTCGGTATCGGAATGGCCGCGGAAAGAATGTCCCCGCTTCTCCAACCCGCATTGGAGCGCATGGAAATTGTAAATCTCTCCATTGAACGCCAGCACGTAACGGCCATCCGCGGAGAGCATGGGCTGGTGCCCCTCGGCTCTGAGGTCCAGAATCGCCAGCCGACGATGGCCCAGGGCCAGACCCACGCGGGCATCCGCCCATATGCCTTGATCATCCGGCCCACGATGGCGCAAAGCCGACGCCATTCGCAGGACAACCTGCTCCGGCTCGACACCGACGACATCGCGCGGAGAATTCCAAAATCCGGCAAGACCACACATAGGAGCTGCTACCTCAATAGCTGC
>DATHJP010000422.1:0-5057 GCA_035489695.1 Terriglobales bacterium | reverse complement strand
AGATAATCCACCAGAAACATAAAATCCTGCGGCGTTCCGTAGCGCGACGTAGGCGCGAAATATCCAGTGGTCTGGTATCCCCAGGAACCATAAAACGGATGTTCCATTACCGGCAGCAGTTCCACGTGGGTAAACTGCATGTGCTGTACGTACTCCGCCAAACGCGGCGCCAGCTCGCGATAATTCAACGATCGGTTATGCTCTTCGGGAATTCGCATCCAGGAGCCGAGATGGACCTCATAAATTGAAATCGGCGCCTGCAGCGAGCTCCGCTCCCGACGTTGCACCATCCATTCGCGATCATTCCATTCGTAAGCCAGATCCCAAACCACTGAAGCGGTGCGCGGCGGGTTTTCGTGAAAAACTCCGAATGGATCCGCTTTGTCGCCAACGTAGCCCTGATTATGCGAGACGATGTGAAACTTATATAAAGCTCCCTGCTTCACTCCGGGCAGAAAGCCTTCCCAAATGCCGGAACTCGCCCGGGCTCGCAACGGATGAGAGTCAGGATTCCAACCATTGAAGCTGCCCATCACGGACACTTGACGCGCATTCGGCGCCCACACACTAAAGCTGGTGCCGACTTCGCCATTTACGGTGGTGAGATGAGATCCAAGCTTGTCATGAATGCGATAGTGATTGCCCTCATTGAAAAGATAGATATCCTGATCCGTCAAAAGACTGGCCTCAGCGCGGCGCTCGGCTAACTCAATAATTTCCTTAGGCATGTTTCAATCCTGCATGCACCTCACTAGTGTACCGGAGTAGCGCCGCGTCACATGCTAGACTGCCAGTTCGCCCCAAATTTTGCCTTTGGCGGGCGAATTAATATCAATGCCTGTTCTGCGCGTCATCATCCTCTGGCATCAGCATCAGCCTTTTTACAAAGACCTGGTCTCTGGCGAATACCGTTTGCCCTGGGTTCACTTGCATGCCCTCAAAGATTATTACGGCATGGTCAAGCTTCTGGATGAATTTCCCAACGTCCACCAGACTTTCAATCTCGTTCCGTCGCTGATTACCCAGATCCAGGACTACGTATCCGGAACCGCGGACGATCCCTTTCTGCAAGTGGCGGCCAAGCCAGCGAAAGATCTTACTCCCGAAGAGCGCCGCTTCGCTTTACAGTATCTTTTCCAGGCCAATCCGGTTCACATGATTGGCCGCTATCCTCGTTATCGCGAGCTTTGGGAGCGTTTTCGCGGCAGCGGCAATACCCCCGAACGAGCCGAGAAATATTTTCAGCCGCAAGACTTCTCCGATCTGCAAGTGCTTTCGCAAATTGCCTGGTTCGACGAATTCTTTCTTCAGGACCCGGAAGTCGCTGCCCTCATTCAGAAAGGCCGGAACTACTCGCTGGACGATCAACGCTTTGTCATCCTTCATCAGCGTGACCTTCTAGCCAAAGTCCTTCCCGCGCACGCGGAAGCCGCACAACGCGGCGCAATCGAGATCTCTACTTCACCGTTCTACCATCCGATTCTTCCGCTGGTTTGCGACACGAATATGGGCGCAGTTTCCACGCCGGGATTGCCCCTGCCGCAGCATCGTTTTCGTCATCCCGAAGATGCTCGCGAGCAGCTTCAACGCGGCCTCGAGTTGCACCAGAAAGTTTTCGGCGTCCGTCCGCAGGGAGTTTGGCCTTCGGAAGGCAGCGTTTCGGAAGAAGTTCTCGCCATCGCTCAAAGTTTGGGTGTGAAGTGGATGGCCACCGATGAAGAGGTGCTAGGACGCACACTTGGCGTTTCCTTTGCGCGCGAGGGCGATGGCCACCTGCCTGCCGATTCCGCCGCGAAGCTCTACACCATTCATCGTTACCAGAGTGGCCAGACCGAGATGAACATGATTTTTCGCGATCACACCGTTTCCGATCTGATCGGCTTTGTCTATTCCGGCATGCCTCCACAGGAGGCAGCTACTCACCTCATGAGAAGCATTAAACAATCCGCGCAACCAGCTCTGGACCAAGGCAAAGACGCGGTGCTGTCCATCATCTTAGATGGCGAGAATGCTTGGGAATACTATCCTCAGTCGGGCAGGGATTTTTTACGGCGTTTTTACGACGCTCTCCAGCACGAACCCGGCGTAGAAGCCGTCACCGTCTCCGAAGCGGTTCAGAGACACCAGAACTTTGGCCATCTCTCCTCGCTCGTCCCCGGCTCCTGGATTCACGCCAATTTCAACGTCTGGATTGGCGCTCCCGAGGACAACCGCGCCTGGGATTACCTCCACCATGCCCGCGACTTCTACGATCAGTCATCAGCCGGCGCGATCGAGTCGCAGCGTAAACTGGCCTTTGAAGAAATTCTGATTGCCGAAGGCAGCGATTGGAATTGGTGGTACGGCCCCGAACATCACTCAGCCAACGATCGCGACTTCGACGAACTTTATCGCAAACATCTATCTAACGTTTATCAGGCGCTCGGCGCGCGCCCGCCCGACTACCTTGCGCAGCCGATTATGGCGGGCATTACGCGGCCCGCGTTTCTTCACCAGAGTGCCTACATTCACCCTCGAATTACTGGCGACATGGTGCGTTACTTCGAGTGGATGGGCGCCGCCGTCTATACCGCCGACCACCGATCCGGCTCCATGCACGGAAAACAGTTCCTTCTGGATTCGGTTTATGCCGGAATCGACGAGAAGAACGTTTACGGACGCCTGGATTTTGCGGATGGCAAAGTTCCAGAGACGGATTTCGATCTGGTGGTTAATTTGGAATCATGGGCCGCTGATTCGCCCGAGCATGATGGCTCGCGCCCTCAGCGGCCGCTACGCCTCGACGTCAGCGTGCAAAATGGTCAAATTCACGACTGGAAAGTTAGCGTCGACGAAACCCAGCTTCTCGCCACTTCGCAAGAGTCCAACTCTGTGGCAACGCTGGCGCTGGCCCGGAACTTCGAATTCAAGTTGCCGCTCGATTGGCTCCAGGCTGAGAGTGCAAGTAAGCTGCGTCTGCGCTTCAGCCTGTGGCGCCAGGGATTACCGGTAGACGCCTTACCACTCGAAGGATGGATAGAGTTACAGCTCGTCAGCGAAGAGAAGCTGGCAGCGATGGTTTAACCTGAGAACTTAAAACAGAGAACCGAGAACTGGTTTTCAATAGTCAACTCTTTGCTGCTATCCAGCAATGTCTGACTATCCCGCTCTTTCTATCGTCGCCTATTTACCGTCCGCCCCCGCCAGCCGCCGTCATCGCCATCGGACGGCTCAACTCCATCACCAACTCTGTTCCCGCCGGCAACACCGCCGATCGCCTCTTTCCCAGCCAGTGCGCGACTGTTGCTGTAGCCCCAATTGCTCCGCCGATCAACGTGCCCTTGCCGCCGCCGATGAGGCCTCCCGCCAACATGCCGCCACCGGTGCCCATGCCGATCTCGGTAAGATCCTTGCCATCATGTCCGCTGCCCTTGAACTGACCTTCTTCGTCCACATCGGTTCCGTTGCGCAGGCTGGTGTCGATCACGGGTGCGTTGAGCATGTAGCGTTCGCCGTTTGGCAGAGTCACCGTCTCAGGGAAGAGACCAATGGTGGGTTTGCCGGCAATACGCCGCGGCTCGGTCACTTTTGTGACTCGTCCTTCGACGGTCGCGCCCGTCGGAATCACGGTCTTGCCATCCAGCACGACAGCTTCAGTCACGCGGCCAGTAAAAGGATCTCCGCCCTTGCTGGAAAATGTAGAAAGTGTTTTTTCCAATTTCACTTTGAGTACGGTGCCTGCGGGCAGCGAGGGATTGGTCTCCGCCACGACGATGGTCGTAGCCAATAACACACAAAGCAGTGCAACAAATCTTTTCATCTTGCCTCCTGAAATTATTTCTCTTGATTCTGTGCTCGACTGTAAAGCACTCCCCAGATCGGAACAATGTCGGAAGCGATGCCTGAACCAGCAGAGATAAGGGCTTGATTTATAATCGCGAGTTTCGAGGTCAGCGATGGGGAAGATCTATAGCGGCATTGGTTATCTTACGGGACGGCGGCTTACTTTCGATCCGGATGTTCCACGCGCCCCGCTCGAAGACTCCAAGCCCACTCATTCAGAGAAGGATAAACAGCATCCAATGACTAATATCGGCGATATTCACGCCCGCGAAGTGCTCGATTCGCGCGGCAATCCTACGGTCGAAGCTGAAGTACAGCTTTCCAACGGCGCAGTTGGACGCGCCATTGTGCCCAGCGGCGCTTCTACAGGTGAACATGAAGCGGTCGAACTCCGTGATGGCGACAGCCGGCGGTATTTCGGCAAAGGCGTGTTGAAGGCGGTCGAAAACGTCAATGGCGAGATCGCGAATGCTCTCGCCAACATGGACGCCTCCCAGCAGCGTGTCATTGATCAGAAGCTTATCGAACTGGACGGCACCGAAAATAAAGCCCGCCTCGGCGCAAACGCAATTCTGGCTGTTTCCATGGCAGTGGCTCGCGCTGCCGCCGCCGAGTATCAGCTCCCGCTGTATCGGTACCTTGGTGGTGATGCTGTCAATTTGCTGCCAGTGCCCATGATGAACATTCTCAACGGGGGGGCGCATGCTGATAACAATGTGGACTTTCAGGAATTCATGGTGATGCCCGTGCGAGCCGAGATGTTTTCGGAAGCGCTACGCTGGGGCGTTGAGGTCTTTCACACCCTCAAAGGCGTGCTCAAGAAACGCGGTTACAACACCGCGGTCGGGGACGAAGGCGGATTCGCGCCTTCCGTGAAATCAAATGTAGAGGCCATTGAGTTGGTTTTGGAAGCGATCCAGCAGGCGGGGTACAAACCTGGCGACGAAATCGCCATTGCCCTGGATCCGGCCGCCAGCGAGCTTTATCAAGATGGCAAATACGTTTTCAAGAAATCCGACAAGTCAGCGAAGACCTCAGAAGAGATGGTGCGCTACTGGGCAAAGTGGGCGCGAGACTACCCCATCGTTTCGATCGAAGATGGCCTCGCCGAAGACGATTGGGATGGCTGGCAATTGCTGACCAAAGAACTCGGCAACAAAATTCAGCTTGTAGGCGACGATTTATTTGTCACCAATACCGAGCGGCTTCAGGAAGGAATCGACCGGGGCGTGGCT
>DATHJP010000421.1:0-4746 GCA_035489695.1 Terriglobales bacterium | reverse complement strand
ATTCAGTAGGATTTCGTAGTTGTGCTTGACCGCGAGATCCTCAAAGGTCTGAACGATCTCCGGAAAAAAAGGATTCGTGATTTCGGAAACAATCAGACCGAAGATGCGGCTTTTCCCAGAAACCAGCGCCCGCGCCTGCGTGTTGGGGTAATATCCAAGTTCGTCGACTACCTTCCAAACCCGTTTAGCGAGTTGAGAGTCTACCGTGGGAACATGGTTAATGGCCCGTGACACCGTGGCAGTAGAAACTTTCGCGCGCCTCGCGATTTCCCGAATATCCATAGTCGGCTTGAATACAACTAAAAACAGTGATCGCATCTTAGCATATCTTGGAAAACGTTTGCTGAGGTAGCCGCCCGGATCGTGATTGTGCTTGTAACGACCGCATTGTTTGGGTCGCTCCCCTACTTCGAGCAAGGCCTAGCAGGTGCAAAACAGGCGATGATGACGGGTCTCGTATTCGGGACGGTCTTCGCCGTCAGTGAGCAGATAGGGATGCTGATGTGTGCGCGTGCCGCCTTCGATCTAACTGCGCTCGCGATCATCTACTGGAATCTCGAATCCGTAGTCGCTCACCTAATCTTTAAATAGGAAACGGCCGCTTCAAGGCCCCAGCTTCGATAAGGTGTTCTAATGCCCAAACTTGAGGCTTCCAAAATCGGAAACGGGCTATGCATCGAAAATTTCTCGACTCGCCGGGTAAACGCGACGGTATTTCGCATAAGCAGCATTCATTACTCTGACGGCTCCGGTATCCGGGGACAATCGCTCCGCTACGCGAACCACCGAGGCGCACGCCGAATCGACCGACGGCCAGGTCTTTGCGCCTATGCCCGCCAGGATGGCGGCGCCGTAAGCTGCACCTTCTTCGGCTTCGACGATCTCGACTTCATAGCCATACACGTCCGCTTGAATCTGCCGCCACAGCCTGGATCGTGCACCGCCGCCTCCCAGGCGGATTTTGTTCACCGGTACCTTCATTTCGCGGAAGATCGTGAAGCTATCCCGCAGACTGAACGCCACTCCTTCCATGATGGCGCGGATGACATGGGCACGAGTATGCGATGCAGTGAGTCCAATCAGAGCAGCTCTGGCCCGCGGATCGAGGTGAGGCGTGCGTTCACCCATCAGGTAAGGCGTCCAAAGCAGGCCATCAGAACCAGGAGGCACGCGAGAAGCCTCTTCACTCAGTCGTTCGTAAGCGTCGCGCCCGTCTTCATGCCCCGCTCCAAACTGGTCACGAAACCAGCGCAACGACAATCCAGCAGCCTGGGTCACGCCCATCACGTGCCATCGGCCCGGAATTGCATGACAGAAAGTATGCAGCCTACCCCTTGGATCGAGCGCCGGGCGATCGGTAGCCGCGAAAACTACTCCCGAAGTACCGATGGTCGCGCTCACCGCGCCGGCTGCAACGATGCCCATTCCCACCGCACCCGCAGCCTGATCGCCGGCGCCGGCAACAACCGGGGTACCGGACTTTAATCCAGTTGAGGCTTCGCCTTCCGTTGAAACCTTGGCGCAAATATCCGGGGATTCGAAGAGCGCTGGAAGGAACGCCGGATCGATCTCCGCCGCTTCCAGCATTTCAGGCGACCAGCGGCGTTTGGCCACGTCCAACAAGAGCGTTCCAGAAGCGTCGGCCATATCGGTAGAGCGCTCACCAGTCATGCGAAAGCGAACGTAGTCTTTGGGCAGCATTACAGAACGAACGCACTTCCAGTTTTCCGGTTCATTCTCGCGCACCCACAAAAATTTCGTCAGAGTGAAATTTGCCAAGGCTTGATTGCAAGTGAGCTGAATGATACGTTCCCCACCAATTTTTTCGGTTAATTCTCTGGTCTGAGCTTCCGTACGCACGTCACACCAGATGAGTGCAGGGCGCACTACCTTATCTTCCCGATCCAGCATGACTGCCCCGTGCATCTGGCCGGAAAAACCTACGCACGCAATATCTTCTCCGCGAAGGTTGGCCTTCCCCAATGCCTTACGAACCGCGGTGCCACAAGCCCGCCACCAATCTTCAGGATGTTGCTCGGCCCAGCCAATCTTTGGAGAAGCAAATGGTTGGTGTTCTTCCGTCGCGGATGCGAGCACCGTTCCATTCTCATCAATAATGAGCGCCCGCGTGCCGCCGGTCCCGACGTCAATGCCAAGTAAATTGATGTGACTCTCCGTGAGCAGAAACAACAAAATCGCGTAGCAGCGTAGGCTAACGGGCGCGTATAGTATCACGCACCCGCGAACCCGAATCAGGGTTTTCGCGCCTGCGGAGGAACTTATGAAGGCCTGCCCCAAACTCGCGCTGGTCTTCATCTTTGTCTTACTCGCGATCTGGTTTGGCCCAACTCTGCTGGCCCAGGAGTTCCCATATCAAGATCCCAGGCTTCCAGTCGAGCAACGTGTAACCGACTTGCTCAAACGCATGACTCTGGAGGAAAAAATCGCGCAACTGCAAGGTGCTTGGGAAAACCGCGCCATCGTTCAAGATCCTAAAACTTTGTTCGTGGATGAAAAGGGAAACTTCCTTCCCGCCCAAGCTTCGCTGTTGCTGAAAAACGGTCTAGGCGAGATGTCCCGCCCTAGTGAGAACCGGGGCCCGCGCGAGATGGCGGACTTCGCCAACACCCTGCAGAAATGGATGAAGGAGAATACGAGGTTGGGTATTCCCATTCTCTTCCACGAGGAATGCCTGCATGGCCACGCCGCACCCAACGGAACTGCTTATCCGCAAGCCATCGCCCTGGCGTCCACCTGGGATCCTTCGCTGGTTCGTGACGTATTCGCTGCGACCGCGGCTGAAGTACGCGCCCGCGGCGCTCAGCAATGCCTCACGCCGGTGCTCGATCTGGCCCGTGATCCGCGCTGGGGACTCACCGAGGAGACCTATGGTGAGGATCCTTATCTGGTGTCGCGCATTGGCGTCGCGGCGATTCAAGGTTTCCAGGGCGCCGGCCCCGTCATTGACAAATCGCATGTTGTCGCCACGGCGAAGCATTTTGCCGTGCACGGCCAACCGGAAGGTGGCACCAACGTCGCGCCCGGAAATTATTCGGAGCGTCTCATTCGCGAATATTTTTTAAAGCCGTTCGAAGCCGCCGTTGAGGAAGGTGGCGTGGGAAGCGTGATGGCTTCCTACAATGAAATCGACGGAATCCCTTCTCACGGCAACAAACATCTGCTGGATGACATCCTTCGCCAGGAATGGGGTTTCCCCGGAATCCTGGTCTCCGACTATTTTGGTGTGACCGACCTGAATGTATTGCATCACGTGGTTGCCAATAATGAAGAGGCGGCCAAACTGGCGCTCGAATCTGGTGTGGATGTAGAACTGCCCTTCGGCAATGCCTACAACACCCTGATTAACCAGGTTCGCGACGGAAAAGTTTCTCAGCGTGACGTCGATCGAGCGGTTGCACGCGTTCTCCGTCTGAAATTCCTGACTGGCCTGTTCGACGATCCGTCCGTCGATCCCGAATATGCGGAGAAGATCACCAATAATGCCGAACATCAGCAACTGGCACTGAAAGCTGCTCATGAGGCAATTATTCTGCTGAAGAATCAGAACAATCTCTTGCCCTTGGATCGCAGCAGGTACAAGCGAATTGCGGTCATCGGCCCGAACGCGGCCGAACTCCATCTCGGAGGGTACAGCGACAATCCCGGACGCGGTGTCAGCATTCTCCAAGGTATAAAAAACAAAGTTGGCGCTTCAGCCGAGGTGCTCTACTCCGAAGGCTGCAAAATTACCGAAACCGCACCAGACTGGTATGCCGACAAAGTTGTGCTCGGCGATCCTAAACTCAACACCAAGCGTATCGCCGCAGCCGTACAGGTCGCGAAGAAAGCTGACGTCGTCATCCTCGTACTCGGCGAGAATGAGCAGACTTCCCGCGAAGCTTGGGCGCCCACACACGAGGGAGATCGTGACAACCTCGACTTGCTGGGAAATCAGGACGACCTGGCCAAAGCGATTCTTGCCGCCGGCAAACCAACAGCCGTCTTCTTGATTCATGGAAGACCAAATTCAATCAACTACATCGCCGCCAACGTCCCCGCGATCCTCGATGGTTGGTATCTGGGACAAGAAACGGGAACCGCCGTCGCCGACGTGCTCTTCGGCGACTACAATCCTGGCGGAAAGCTTCCTGTCACTGTTCCCCGCTCAGTTGGACAACTGCCCGACTACTATTACCAGAAGCCTTCCGCAAAACGTGAATACCTGGGCACAAGCACGCAGCCACTCTTCCCCTTCGGCTATGGCCTGAGCTACTCTAGTTTCAAGTACAGCAATCTGCGCCTCACTTCAGATGCCATCGGCCCGCGAGGAGAGACCAAGGTTTCCGTGGATGTCACTAACACCGGCAAATTGCGTGGCGACGAAGTTGCGCAACTCTACATCCGCGACGAAGTCAGCTCCGTGACTCGGCCTGTCAAGGAATTGCGCGGCTTTCAGCGCATCACCCTGGATCCTGGGCAGACTCAGACCGTCGAGTTCACGCTAGGCCCCGAACATCTTTCATTTCTCAACCGCGATATGCATCGCGTAGTGGAACCGGGAACATTCAAGCTTATGGTTGGAAGCAACTCAGTTGACGTGATCGAGACCAAGCTGAACGTGGTCGCCAGATGACGAAGAAGCGCAAGCGAGACGCCGACTTCTTGATCTTGCCAGCGACGCCCAGTTGGTTGAGTTCCCCCACTGATCCGTTTCAAAGCGGCATCCACTAAAGCCAGCAAAGCTCG
>DATHJP010000420.1:0-3506 GCA_035489695.1 Terriglobales bacterium | reverse complement strand
TTGCAGTAAATGTTCGAGAAACTGGCAAACATCTTTCGTATTCCGGACCTGCGCAAGCGCATTCTGTTCACGCTTGGCCTGCTGGCCGTGTATCGCCTGGGCGGGCACATTCCTACGCCCGGCGTTAACGCCGATAAGCTGCAACAGTTCTTTGAGCAGAATCGCGGCACCTTTCTCGGTTTCGTGGATTTGTTCTCTGGTGGACAACTGCGCCGTCTTACTATTTTTGCCCTGGGCATCATGCCCTATATCACGGCCTCCATTATTTTGCAGTTGTTGACCGTGGTCTACGAGCCTCTTGCCAAGCTACAGAAGGAAGGCGAACTGGGGCGAAAGAAAATCACTCAGTGGACTCGCTATCTCACGGTTGTACTGAGTGCGATCCAGTCGTTCGGCATTGCTTTCAGCCTGCAGAAGACCGGTGATTTCGTAGTCAACCCGGGCCCTGGCTTTGTTTTGATGACCATGCTGACGCTTACCACGGGCAGCGCGTTCATCATGTGGTTGGGTGAACAGATCACCGAGCGCGGCGTCGGCAACGGAATGTCGCTTCTGATCTTTGCCGGAATCGTTGTTGGCCTGCCACGCGGCGTCGCTGACTTGTACGACAAAGTCCACACCCAGGCGTGGGGTCCATTTACGCCTGTCGCCATTGCCATGCTGGTTGCCCTGATGATTCTGGTGGTGGCGTTCATCGTTTATGTAGAACGCAGCGAACGGCGAATCCCGGTGCAATACGCTAAACGTGTCGTCGGACGCAAAGTGATGGGCGGACAGTCCACCCACTTGCCATTGCGCGTGAACGCCGGCGGCGTGATGCCGGTCATCTTCGCTTCGTCCATCTTAACCTTGCCACAAACGGTAGGTTACGGGCTGCGAGACAATCGCTACTTCGGCCCGATGATGCATGCCCTTGGCTGGGGTGAACCGCTTTACACGCTCTTGTATGCGGTTGGAATTATTTTCTTCGCGTACTTTTATGTGTCGATTGTTTTCAACCCCAACGAAGTTGCCGACAACATGCGGAAGTATGGCGGATTTATTCCAGGTATTCGTCCGGGGAAGCGTACCGCTGATCATATTAATGAGATCCTGACTCGAATCACCCTGGTGGGAGCTCTCTACCTGATCATCATCTCGTTCATCCCGGAATGGATGATCGCCGGCATTCACTTGAACCATCTCCCCGGCGCTGTGGGAGCATTCTTTGAACGCTTGCCGGCCTGGATGACCAATGGTCTCGGAGTCACGTTCTATTTCGGCGGTACGTCATTGCTGATCGTGGTTGGCGTGGCGATGGATACGGTTACTCAGATTGAAGCGCAGCTCATCATGCGTCACTACGATGGATTTACGCCACGAAGTGGACGCATTCGTGGCCGTCGTACCTGGTCGTAGGTTGGCTGGTGGTGGAAAGAGAACGATCTTAGTCGTCGGGGCAATGGATGGCGGAGGTAATCTCGCGCAACATCGGACCCATCATCCTGCTCGGACCTCCGGGTGCGGGCAAAGGTACGCAGGCTAAGCGGATCGCCGAACGCTATGGCATTCCGCAAGTCTCTACCGGGGACATTTTGCGGGAGAACGTGCAGCGTGGCACCGAACTAGGCGTGCAGGCGCGAAGCGTGATGGCGCGAGGAGATCTTGTGCCAGACGATCTGGTCTGCGACATGGTGGCGCTGCGCTTGCGTAATGCCGATTGTGAGCGTGGTTTCATACTGGATGGGTTCCCGCGAACTGCGGCGCAGGCAGGATGGCTGGACGCTTTTTTGGAGAACGAGTTCTTTGACAACTCCCATCGTGGCAAGTGTGTGCCGATTGTGATCCGGATGGACGTGGATTATAATCAGTTATTACTTCGGCTCACCGGACGTAGAAGTTGTCCTACTTGTGGGCGAATCTATAACGTCCATTTTCAGCCACCCCGCGTCGCCAACACCTGCGATGTTGACGGTTCCCAGCTGGTAACCCGAAACGATGATCGCGAGGACGTGATCCGGGAGCGTCTGACAGCCTACGAACTGCAGACGCGGCCCGTGGTGGAATATTACGAGCAGAAAGGCCGGCTTGTGCCGGTGAATGCCGATCTGCCGGTGGATGAAGTGAGCGAGCAAGTGTTTCGGGAAATTGAAAGTCACAGCACGGCTGCGGCTGGTCGCAGTTAAGGAATGGCGATTGTGTGTAAATCGGCGGCAGAGATTGAAAAAATGCGGCGCAGCGGTCACGTCGTGCGTGAGGTGCTCGATCATCTGCGCACGCTGGTTTCTCCCGGTGTGACCACGATGGAACTGGAGCGCGCCGCCGAGCAGAAGATGAAAGACTTGGGCGCGAAGCCTGCGTTCAAGGGATATTTTGATTATCCCTGCGTGCTTTGTACTTCGGTGAACGAAGAAATTGTGCACGGCATTCCGTCGGAAAAACGGCTGCTCCGTGCCGGCGATATCGTTTCTATCGATTGCGGTGTCGTGCTGGACGGATATTACGGCGATGCGGCGATTACGGTGCCGGTCGATGATTCTGTAACTCCGGAGTTACGCAAGCTGCTGGAAGTTACGGAAGCTTCGCTGTATCGCGCCATCGAGGCGGCTCGCATCGGTAACGCGGTGGGCGATGTCGGAGCGGCTGTGCAGGAGTTTGTTGAGGCTGCGGGTTTCAGTGTAGTGCGCGAGTTCGTGGGACACGGTATCGGTACACGCTTGCATGAAGAACCGCAGGTGCCTAACTTCGGAACCCGCGGGCACGGCGCCCGGTTACGCGAAGGTATGGTGCTGGCCATCGAGCCCATGGTGAATTCCGGCAAGCCGGGAACCCGCGTCCTCGATGACAAGTGGACCGCAGTAACTGCGGACGGTAGTTACAGCGCTCATTTCGAGCACTGCGTCGCCGTCATGCGGGACGGCCCGATGATTTTGACGCAGTAAGTAAGCGAGAAACCGATCTTAAGGAGTTCATGAGTAAAGAAGACGCGATAGAAGTGATGGCAACGGTGGTGGAACCACTGCCCAACGCGATGTTCCGAGTGGAACTGGAGAACAAGCATCAAGTGCTGGCGCACGTTTCGGGCAAGATGCGGAAGAATTTTATTCGTATCCTTCCCGGCGACAAAGTCGCAGTCGAGCTTTCGCCCTACGACCTGAACCGCGGCCGTATCGTCTATCGCTACAAATGATTGTGCAGTGTTGGGTTCGCCAACGACGAACGACCAACGACCAAGGACGGGCTTTATGAAAGTAAGAGCATCGGTCAAGAAAATTTGTGATAAATGCAAGGTCATCCACCGCAAAGGTGTGGTGCGCGTGATCTGCGAAAATTCAAAGCACAAACAGCGTCAAGGATAGGCACAGAGGAATTTTATGGCACGTATTGCAGGCGTCGATCTTCCGCGCAATAAGCATGTGAATATCGCGCTGACTTATATCTACGGTATCGGCAACTCACGCGCCGCTCGCATTCTGGATGAGGCGAAAGTGGATGCCATGAAACCAGTCCAGGATCTGGGCGAGGAC